>JAFAXJ010000324.1 GCA_019241095.1 Verrucomicrobiota bacterium
ACCGGGGTGCTTCGAGAGCGACGCCAAAGGGTACGTCCACAGATCACTTTATCAACTCTTTTCCATTGCATCTGGAGTGCCATGCCAAGCGTCAATCATTCGGGCCTTTTGACGGTTGTTCTGAATGCGCATCGTAAAGGCGGCGATTTCCGTCTTCCATCCGTCTTCTTCTAAGCCGGTCTAAAGGCAAGCGGCTGTTTAGCTTCTTCTTCAATGATGAGAATATTCTTTGTAATGACCGCCAGCTTCTCTTTTCGCAAAACAGGCGCCAAACCGAGCATCAAGAGCCAATCTTTACGGGATCCCGAATTCAGAAAGCGACAGAAGCGTTTAAGCTTCCGAACGCATCAAAACCACGCTGGGTGCGGAACTCCGGGCTTCTCGCAATTACTGAAAGGCCCAGTCTAACGATGTCCTTATAAAACCATTCGAGCCCAACAATCACGTCTCCAACCGCACGTTCCTTCGAGACATGTCGGCTATTCTGAAAGGTATTGCCGTCAAGGAACACGTTTACTGCTACGACTCGGCCTTGGACTCCCGCAAAGATATTATATCCATAGTTAACTCCGCCTCGTTCAGCCGAAAAGTAGGAACTGCCTGAATAGCCAGGCTGAATGGTTGGCGGGCCCCAGTCAGCTTTCAGGCCATGGCCCAACCTGATCAACCCCCCGATTTCCCCATACGTAAGAACATTCCCGGCCGTGACCCCTCCTTCAGGTATCAATTCCCAGGAGTACCCGTTTCCCAAATCATGGTTGAACCGCCAACGACGTGTCCACGCGGCAGTGGCGCCAAACTGATTACTTAACTGATAATGCCAACCCTGGACCGGCTGTTGGCCTAGGAGTTCATGGGCCCAATTTTGCACCTGTTTGCCTCCAGCCCACGGGCCAATCACTCCCGCCAGAAATTCTAAAGAGGTTAACTCTCTATCATTATGGTTTTGAATAAAGTCGAGCCCCGTATAAAGCCAACCCGCGTAAGGACGGTCTTTTGGATCGGGATTGCTCGCAGAATGGTCGGAGGACGTAAAGATACTCTGACCAAAGATAGTCCAATTCAAACGATCGTCCGTGTCTGGACCAGAACGTTGGAATAGGAATGGGCTGAGAGTTCGAATGGGAAAAGCCCAGATACTCTGGGCATCCAGCATCCTGGTTGTGAATGAAAGATCCAGCCCATTATTATAATGTCTGTCTTCCCGAATGGCAGAGTTCTCCCAGATAAACTGGAGCCGAGCAGGAGAACTTGGCGTTTCAAAAACCGAACTTGGAGAAGAAGTTTCATACACCGGACCGGTCTTAGGGTCCAGTTCGGCTTTAGGATCTATCTCTGGAGATCCTCCCTTAATTACCCATGCGAGGCATGTGCAAAGCAAAGTTACCCAAATCGCAAGTGCCTTCATCCTTTGGTTCCATATTTCCTGCAGTGCTCACCTGTTATAGTGAACCCGCACGGACATTTCGGCTAATTCGTTGATTCGACTCTTAATTTCTGATGATACCAGTTCACCGTGGTCGAAGTCTCTACTTAATGCGTAAACAAAGCGGGGCAAAATCAAGCAGCGGAAATCGAGCATTAAGCTATTGGCAATACTCATGATCGACATGTAGCTCGAGGAACCTCCGGCGGCACAGATAAATCCGACGATTTTGTTTTCCCACGCATCGCCAGTCAGCTCGATCAGATTTTTCAGCGCCGCGTTAGCATCGTAATTGTAGATCGGAGTAGCGGCAATAATCACTCGCGCCGAAGCAAGGATTGGTTGCAGTTTAGCTACAGATGGGTCGTCATAGGAATCTTCACCATCGCAAAGGGGCAATGGATAGTCTCGCAGGTCAATAAGTCGATGAGTTACCGCCAATGACCGGAAATGCTCTACAAGGTGGTTTGCTAGAACTCTGCTTCGACTGTCTGGCCGCAGAGAGGCGGATATAATTAAATATTCAGAGTCCATCCTCAAAACCAAGATGCCTGGACCCACCTTTTAAGCCACTGCAAATTTCCAGTCATCACAGCACAGCCGGGAACGTTCGGTTTACGCATCTCGAAATTGCAGTTCGGAATGCCTGACCGCACCGGAGGGAATCTCTATACGCTTACCGCCAAGCACCTCTTTGTTTACAGACAAGTGATGTTTGACAACCGGACCGCCTTCCTGAGTGTCCAGCAGCCAAGCTTGTTCCAAAAAGCTTTGCTCGTTTTTGGTTGTACGCTCATGTTGAAGCAGATGCTCTGACCAAGACGCTACTAACATCTCGAGTCGAAACACATTCGGATCTGTCAAGTCCTCGTCCAAGCGCCAGCTGTAAGCTCCATTACGGAGGTGCATTAAGCGGACTTCCCTCATTATCTTCAAGAACTTTGCACGATTCGAGGGATCGATCCGAAATTCGATTGTGATCGACACTGGCCCGTCGTCGGGCTGCGGTTGTTGCAGCGCGGCATGATAGCGATTTGTCAGCTTACCAGGATCGAAATTCATTTTCTCAGCAAAATCGATTGAGAGTGGAAGAGCCAGTAACAAACTGGCAAGCAGAAGCGCAGCCGCTAACGCCAGGGCGAAACTAGGGCCTAAAGAAACGGCGGAAGCTCCCCAAACCAGGGCGCCTAAAGCCATTGCGCCTTGCGAAACCATGATGTGTGTTGCATTCATTCGCCCTCGCGCCCAAGGCGGCATGGCCCGTTGTCCCGCAACCCAAAGCTCTGCGGCCGCCATGGTCCATGCAGCACCGGCCATTGCGGATACCGCCATGAAAAATTCAGTTTGGCGGACCAGAGCCATCATGATGAAAACCGCGACGAGCAAAAGGCTCGCAAGAATTGTTAGCGTATTTGGTGAAAACCGAGAGCGCGCCCTTGGGATCAGAATGATTCCTGAGAAAACCGAACCGATCCCCATGCTGGTGAAGAGCAGCCCTAAGTCCGAGGAATTCATCTTCACTTCTTTTAGCCCAACTACCGGCAAGAGCGCTGGGATAGCAGAGATGAAAAGAGAAAAAAGAGCGTTCCGCGCCAGGACGACCTGAATGCCTGGAGCATATCTGACATATCGGATCGCTCCGGTGAAAGATTCAAAGAAATTTTCCAGCGGCAGCTTCGACTGAACAGCGCCCCGCCGCCACAGAAGGAGCGCCGCCAAAACGCCAACAAAGCAGAGTGAGTTCAATCCGAAGACAACTGGCGGTCCGAAATGGCTTAAAAGGAGTGCTCCCATCGCAGGTCCGACGATCCCGCAAATATTCAGTTGCAGCCCGCCCAATGTAACGGCCGAAGCCAAGTCCTGTTTCGACACAACTTCCGGAACGATCGAGATCCAAGCAGGGGAAATAAAAGCAAACCCAACGC
>JAFAXJ010000068.1 GCA_019241095.1 Verrucomicrobiota bacterium
ATCGGGTACCGCAGAAGAATCATTTCAGATCGTTCCGAACGGCATTTCAAAGCAGCTAAACTTTGCAGAGATTTACCGCAACGATCATCCGGTAGAGGTAGACCTTGGTTCAGGGCACGGTAGTTTCCTGTTGGAATCCGCCGCAAAATTTCCTGAGCGAAATTTTCTCGGCGTTGAACGGCTTCTGGGCCGCACACGTAAAACTCGCCGGCAAGCGTTTCGTCGAGCATTAACGAATGTTCGAGTGCTACAGCTCGAAATTGATTATACCGCAGGACATCTTCTCCCCGAAAAATCAGTCTCGCGCATTCACCTTTCTTTCCCGGATCCTTGGCCGAAGCGGCGGCACCACCATCGTCGAGTAGTTAATGATGCTTTCCTGCAGTCAATCTGGCGGGTCTTGTTAGCCCGAGGGGAATTGCGAATCAAGACAGACTACCAGGATTATTTCGCTTACATGTTACGTGTAGTTGAAAAAGCGAGTACCTGTTTTGAAGCGTTGGATTGGAACGACTCAGGATATCCGGCCACAGATTTCGAGAGCCGTTTTAAGCAAGATCATCGCCCGATTTACCGGCTTCGGTTATGTAAAAGAGTCTGAGGTCCTGTGAAGCTCCTAATGAGCAGATCACCGTGTTCAAGACTGGCAGTAACAGCGCCATCCCTTTCAGGATAAAACCAGGTTACGTTGTCTGCTTTCAAACTTCTCGCACCACTTGGCGCCTTCGCGCCGTCGATTACAACAGCACGTATTCCGAGTTCATTGATAAACTGCGCCAACTTTGGTGTCTTTTTGGAAAGATGAAAACAGATGGCTAAATCAATTTGTCGCCCGGCAATCTGCTTTACGAGGTTCCAATCCAATTCCTCTGTAATCAGAACTTCAAAATTCCCAATGTCGACAATGAAGCCTTTAAAACCGAGCGAAAGCTCTTCCGGTGTTTGTCCGGACTGAATCAAGGCGAAATTTGGAATCATGATCTTGGTATCCGAGACCGTTGATTCAGTAGCGGACTGCTGGTTCGACGTGATTCTCGTAGACAGGGTGGAAACCTGCCTGATGTTTAAGTCCTGCTGAGCTTCGGACAGAGGGACACCACGGCCTTTGTTTTCTGTACTGATAAGTAAGTTGTGAAGAGAGTTAATCCCTTCAAATTGTAAGTAGGGTAGGGTAACGTAACGCCATTGTGATGTCGTGCCTGTATTGAATAAGCAGTCCTGATTTTTCAGGTGAATGTGTATCACATGACTTTTGCCTTCAGCTAATGCGGTAATCAGTTCTCCATTACTGACTGTCAGTGCTCCAGCGTTTAAGCAATGATAAGGAATGGCCGCTAATTCACGAAGCACGAGAAGGATGATCTTCGTGATTAACCAGCACGTGTTGTTCAAATAGGTAACAGACCAACTTGCTAAAGCTGATCCCACAAGAGCACATGCTGCAAGCGTCATTACCAGAGAAGCCATTGGTACAACCAGCACGTTAGCTAAAATGGATATCGTCGAAAAATGGTGCTCGTGCCATAACAGCACGGGCGCCGTCGCGCACCAGCAGATTACGGACAAGCTTACAATTTCACACGTTTGATTTACTGACCCATTTCTTATTATTTGTACCCGGGTCCAAAGCTGGCGAGGCAAGAATGGATCGATAGCAAACGGACGACTTAGCCAGTGTGCCAATGGTCGCACCGCGATAACAATTGCGAATACTGCCGAGAACGATAGCTGAAACCCTATCTGAAATAGCTGTTGTGTGTCGTAAAGTAGGATTACCAGGCCCGTAACCATTAGAGAATTGATCGCGCTGGCAGCGCGCTCTAAGCTGATCCCTACAGAAAATACGATAGCCATAATACAGGCGCGTACAGTGGCGGAGTGAAATCCCGTAACAGCCGCGTACCCGATCACGATGGGAATAAGTCCTGCAGACCACCATTTTCGAGCAATCCCTATCCGGCGAATTACTTTCATCCATATACCAGTAAACAGGGCTACCTGCAGTCCGCTTGCAGCAAACAAATGGATAGTACCTGTTTCCTGGAATAGTCGTTTGAGGTCAGTGCTGGTTTCTGCTCGCGCACCCAGGATCATTCCATTAATGGTTTGGGCTACCTCGCTATCATCCTGCAAGCCAGTTTCTAAAATAGCCGCAAACCGATGGCGAAAGGCGAGGGCAGCGGCAACCAGTCTATTTCCCTGATTGCGACTTACGATCTGTGAGCCATGCGTAGCGCGATAGCTGAGAAATACGTTTTGACGCCGTTCATAGTTTCCGAAATCAAACTCACCGGGATTGAGTATTCTTTTGAAGCCGAAAAGCTTGCCTTCGGTTACGAGCTGGTCTCCATATTGAAGATCCTGAGCACCGCATTCTGTTGCAGCCAAAAAATTCGTTGATTTTTTGTCGATGCAGATTACCTGCGCCAGGAATTTCTGTGTCCCATGATAGAGGTCGGGCGACGGCTCGCTTTGGATGATCAACGTTAGATCGTGCTCGCTTTTGCTAAGGTCGGGTTGAATGCTCAGCAACCATCCTGGGTCGGAACAGAGATGTTCACTATGGACAAAGCCAAAAAGAGAAAAACATGTGATCAAAGCGAGAAAGGAGCTTGGCCAAGCAAGTGTGGCAACACTTAAAAGGGCACAAGCGATTGCCCATCCGATCCATGCTTTTGGATAGGGGTCGGCGGCAAGAATCCCTGTTACGGCACTGGCAAAAAGGCCCAGGCAGGGCAGACGGCGATGGGTTAGCAGGGTAAGCAATAATTGGATATAATAACATTACATTATATTGTTTTATTATCAAGACCAAATACTGTTCATGATGCCGCTGATCTGGCAACTGCAAAAGGAGGTAGGATCGCCTCCCGAGGCGGCTTGTTGTGTGCGATCACCCGGAGGTCTGCCCTACCTGCTGCTGCAGCCCAAAGTAGGCCATTTCTTTCCCTGCATCGAGCTGTTTGAAGACTGATCAGATCTCCAGAGTGAATCCGTCAGTGGCGATCAGAATGCAGGTATCTGGCAGGTGCTGTTCGGCCTCATAAAGAATGGCTCCCTCACTTCCGTGAAGCTCTGGAGCAAGATGCGTCAGTAAAACACGCTTAATTTTTCGCCCTTCCAACACCTCAAAGAGCTGAGAAGGTTGAAAATGGGCCAACTCAGTAACTAGCAAGTCAACTGGCTCTGTCAATTGCGGCAAAATATCCGACGGTTCACCAAGATCACCCGAAACAACAAGCGAGAATTCCGGATGATCGAATCTGAGACTGTAGCATTTGAACCGATGGTTTCCTAATCGTTTCGCCAATGAACGAAGATGAGTCGTCTCACAAGGATGTATGTTTAACCCGAGCTCAGCAAAGGAAGCTTGGGATTCCCAAGCGATAAAACGCATAGGGAATGGCAGGAAGTCGGCCCCTAAATAGGTTGCGTCAAGCCAGGCTCCGAGCGGCTTCACGAGTTCTTCTGGAAGAAATATGTCTAAGGGCTTAGTCCGTCCAGAGAGCCATGCCGTTTGAATAACCATGGGTAGTCCTCCCGTATGATCGGCATGCCCGTGCGTTAGAAAAATCGCGTCGAGCGAAGCTAATGAATAACCGGCGCCATGAAGAGCTCGGCTGCACGGTTCGCCGGCATCGACTAAGATCTGATGTCCCTCGGTTGATATCAAGAGGCTGGAATGTCCGCGACCAGGAAGAGGAAAACCGCTGGCAGAACCGACGATATATATCCCTGTCATTCTCAGTAATTTAGTCTTTCGCTCTGATCCGTCCAAAATCTTATGGAAATTAATTTTCTGACTGTTTTTTTACGTTTTTGATTCCTAAGTTCTTGCCAGGTGTCCGAATTATGCTTAGAAACCTAACCCATGCGCAAAAAACTGCTCCTTGTAGCGGTCCTGGGTTTCGTAGCCGCGCAAGGCCACTCCGATCCCCCCGCAACCTTAGTTCGCTTATCAGACCGCTTCGATTACCCGATCGGTAAGCCCGATGCGCTTGGATATCGAATGTCCCGGGGCTTTACGCCTCATGGACATTTAGGCGAGGATTGGGTGGGAGATGGTGGAAGCGGAACCGATTTTCGAGATCCAGTTTTCTCAATTGGAAATGGGATCGTAACCCTTGCCAGGGATTTCCGTCGGGCTTGGGGCAATGTGGTAGTAATAAGGCATGCTTTTATTGAGCAAGGTCAAGTAAAGTATGCAGACTCACTGTACGGGCATCTGGATCGTATCCTGGTGAGGGAAGGCCAATCTGTCGGTCGTGGCGAACAGATCGGTACTATAGGGAATGCACATGGACTATATGCTCCACATCTGCACTTTGAAATGCATAAGAATCTCTCAATCGGAGTCTGCCATACGGCGTTTCCCGGAGACTTAACTAACTATTATGTTCCGACCGAGTTTCTAAACGCTCATCGCTCGTTGCAGGCAGGAAGCCGCGTAGCCGCACTAGCTCTGAATTCATATGTAATGCCTACTTTCCCTGGCATCCCTGCAATGCCTCCTCTACAGGGTTCCGACTTCCTGATAAACACTCGCTAATCTCCAGACCATAATCAGAAAGCCTGCGACAGCTCCTCTACCCAGGACTTCACGTTTCCTAGTCCTACGTAGGATCAATGTTTTTCAGTTTGAATTCGTAGCTGTCTGCCAACGCTAACCAACTTGCATCGATAATATTATCCGAAACTCCGACAGTGCACCACGTCTCATGATGATCAGTGGAATCAATCAACACTCTAGTTTTCGCACGAGTCCCCATACTGCCGTCAATTATTCGAACTTTGTAATCGTCCAGCATAACATTTTCTATTGTAGGATAAATAGGAACAAGAGCTTTGCGCAATGCAGCGTCTAACGCATTTATAGGCCCATCTCCTTCTGCGACCGTGTAATTATCACAGCCGTTTACCTTCAATTTAACGGTAGCCTCGCACGATTCGAATTTGTTTCTGACCGAATGAATATAGGTGCAGTGATATTCCAATAGCTCCCAAAAGGGTTTGCTGATCCCAAGCACCCGTCTGATAAGTAAGTCAAAGGACGCATCGGCCGCTTCGAATTCATAACCAAGATGTTCCAACCGTTTTACCTCTTCAAGGATTGCGCTCACTTCTGGTGAACCCTTTTCCAGCTTGAATCCTAAACCGGCAGCTTTCAAAACCACTGTACTCTGGCCTGATAATTCAGACACCATTATCCGTTGATAGTTTCCGACTGACTCCGGTGGGATATGCTCATAAGTTCGAGAGTTCTTCTGCACAGCGTTAGCATGCAGACCACCTTTATGCGCAAACGCCGTGGAACCTACAAACGGCGCCCTGATGTTGTGTTGACAGTTCGCTAACTCGTCAACAAACAAAGAAATTTCACGCAGTAAAGACAGGTCAGGAACTACATTGAACCCTAACTTTAATTGCAAATTGGGAATGATGCTTGTGAGATTACAATTGCCCGTGCGTTCCCCATAGCCATTGATGGTTCCCTGCACCTGCACTGCTCCAACCCCAACAGCAGCCAGTGCATTTGCAACACCCAATTCACAGTCGTTATGCGTATGAATGCCAACTTTGACACTAAATCGCGCAACTATGTCTGAAACGATTTCCGTGATCTCATGCGGTAACGTTCCTCCATTCGTGTCGCAGAGAACCAGCACATCCGCTCCCGCTTCAGCAGCGGCCTCGAGCGTGCTTAGGGCGTGCTCGCGATCTTCGCGATACCCATCAAAAAAATGTTCTGCATCGTAAAGGACCTCCTTCTCATGAGATTTTAAGTATCGGACGGAGTCTCGAATCATTCTACGATTTTCAGCCTCAGTCACCCGCAAAACCTCTTTCAGATGCATTCTCCAAGTTTTCCCGACGATCGTGATCGCCGGCGTGCATGCTGAGAGTAGCAACGAGATCTGAGAATCCTGTTCCGGAGCCAAGTTAGCCCGGCAAGTGCTCCCGAACGCACTGATCTTCGCACTTTTCCAGCACATTCCCTTCGCCTCCTGAAAAAACTCGATATCTTTTGGATTGGAACCTGGCCAACCGCCCTCAATATAATGGACACCAAAGTCGTCCAGCCTTTGCGCGATGCGGACTTTATCCAGCACGCTCAATGAGATCCCTTCGCCTTGGGTGCCGTCGCGCAGCGTCGTATCGTAAATTGTGACCTGGTGCGGATTCATGATGGACCGGCAATCTCCCCAGATTTCTGCAGTTTTGCAAGATGAACCAGATGCTTATCGGGTGAGTTCAGCTATGATGGAAGTGTTTCTCATGAAAGCCTGTCATTTACCCGTATGGCTGGTAACCATTTTTCTGCTCTCCTTTCTAGGGTTGGCGATCGACGGCCAAGCTGCGAACGTACGGATCGAGTTCGACAACCCAAACCGGTTCACGGATTTCCGGATCCAGGGCTGGACCGAACTTGATTCCGCTAAAATCTTTTCGCGCGATATTTCAAACTATCTTTCCCCAGTGGTTGCGCGCCGCTTCCCCGGAGCGACCCTTACGCTCCATTTTACCGATATAGATTTGACCGGGCTTAATGAGCAATGGCGGGGGCCAATCTTCAATAATGTACGTACTGTGCGAGGTTTCACCCCGCTCAGATTGTACTTCGATTACTCTATTACCAATGGCAACGGGCAGGTAATTGCTCATGGCAGGGAAAATCTCGTGGATGTCGATTTTTTTTATCGCTACGCCTATTTGCAGGGCCAGCAGCGCAATTCGAGGTTGTTTTATGAAGCGCAAGACCTAAGCCGATGGTTGAGAATGCTCAGGGAGTAGCTCAAGACCGCTTTGTAGCTCGCAACTTATGCATGGGCCTAGGCGCATGAGACCTATAAGTCCTATGGGTCTCGATTGATCAGCTGAGATCCCGGACGAGAACCTTTTTTGCATCCCATTAGACTCAAGCTAGTTTATTTGATGCCCGAAGCACCACTTCCATCGCCTGAAGAACTCCAGAAAAAGATTCAGGAATTCATGAAGGCGAATTTCGGCGATCAGGTTTCTGTATCGGCCTTTGCACAACAGGCGCCGTCCGAAGAGCCGCCCGAATCGCATACCGAGGCAATCGATCCATTCGAATTTAATGCGACGCCCCGGGAGATAAAAGCGCATTTGGACCGTTACGTCATTCAACAGGACGCCGCCAAAAAAACCTTATCGATTGCGATCTGTGACCATTACAATCACGTGAATCGAATTCGGCGGCTGGAAAAGGAGGATGCAGAAGCGGCTAAAAATCTGGAGTATAGCAAGGGCAACGTTTTGCTACTTGGCCCAACCGGCGTAGGTAAGACATACCTGGTTAAACATATTGCAGATCTGATTGGGGTTCCGTTTGTGAAAGCAGACGCCACCAAATTCAGCGAAACCGGATATGTAGGCGGAGATGTTGAAGATCTTGTGCGCGATCTGGTCCAGAAATCCGATGGGAATGTTGAGTTGGCACAATACGGGATCATCTACATCGATGAGATTGATAAGATTGCAACGAGCAATAACGTGGGCGGGCGCGACGTGAGTGGCCGTGGAGTTCAAACCACCCTCTTGAAATTGATGGAAGAAACAGAGGTGCCTCTGCGTAATCCAATGGATTTGCAGTCCCAACTTCAATCAGCTTTCGAGTTCCAGCGACGAGGCGGCAAAATGAAGAAAGAGATGATCAACACACGGCATGTTCTGTTTATATGCAGTGGCGCCTTCGACCGCTTGAAGGAACAGGTCACTCGTCGCCTCCGGCAGGCTGCGATCGGTTTCAGCAATCTTTCTGGATCCAAAGATGAAGCGGCGGCGTTATGGTCGGTAACTACTCGTGATTTTATAGATTACGGCTTCGAACCTGAGTTCATCGGCCGTTTACCAGTACGAGTTGTTTGCGAAGAACTGACTGCGGATGATCTTTATCTGATCCTGAAAACCTCGGAAGGAAGCATCATTAAACAATATCAGCGGGCCTTCGAATCGTACGGAATCGATGTGCAGTTTACAGACCAAGCCTTGTCTGAAATCGCGAATCAAGCTTCCTTAGAAGGTACTGGAGCGAGGGGTCTGCTGACTGTTTGCGATCGACTTTTTCGAGACTTCAAATTTGAACTGCCAGGCTCTGGCGTTCGCAGTCTGGAAATCAATCTCGAGTTAGTGACGAAACCCCGGGAAACTCTAAATCGAGTCCTTCAGGAGGCCTACGCTGAAGCTGAACTGAACCAAGCCGAAATGATAAGGCAGTTTGCGGCTGTATTCTGTCAGAAATACGGGATTCGTTTTGAGATCGAAGAACCGGCTATCAAACAGATAGTCTTGCGTGCACGAGCGGCTGGGCGAAACGTGACTGATTTTTGTTCGAGCCTTTTCAAAGACTATCCGTATGGGCTGAAGCTGTTAAGGGACCGAGATTCTCAACTGACTTTTTCCGTTCCTGCTTTTGCCTTGGATGACCCGGATAAATACTTGAGTGAACGCGTAGTTGAATTCTACCGACGGGCTGACAAGACATAGCTCCCAGCAGCCGAACACTACTGTGTTGCTGTAACCGATAATCAATCCGTGCAGAACATCCAATATCCAAAACCTATAGAAGATCTTATCCGGCAACTGCGTAGAATGCCCGGAGTTGGACCGCGCAGCGCGGAACGGATCGGTCTATGGATGATCCAAAAGAAGGAAGCTAAGGCGCAGGAAATAGCTGAAGCAGTGATTCGGGCCGTTCGGGAGGTTGGAGTGTGCGAACGTTGCGGATTTTTCGCAGAGTCGACCCAATGCGCGATCTGCTCCGACCCGGGTCGAGACAGTCGCCTGGTTTGCGTTGTCGAACAACCGACTGACATTTTACCAGTCGAAAGAACGGCAATGTTTCGAGGCCTCTATCATACGCTCGGCGGTCGCTTGTCGCCCCTGGATCACATTGGGCCCGAAAATCTGCGTATTGGAGCGCTGCTGGGTCGCGTGCGAGAGGAAAAACCGGAGGAGATCATTCTCGCGCTGAGCGGTGATGTCGAAGGCGAAGCTACAGCCAATTATATTGGAGATCTTTTAGAACAGGAAGGTGCACGGACAACACGGATCGCGCAAGGTTTGCCTGCCGGCTTAAGCTTGGAGAGCGCCGACGAACTCACGTTGCTGCGTGCATTGAGAGGCCGAACTGCTTTTCATCGTTCGAATTCATAGAGCTTTGTTTCGTGCAGACTCAAAACGAACGGATTCTCGTTGCAATGTCAGGAGGAGTTGATAGCAGCGTTGCTGCTTTGATTCTGCAGCGAAACGGCTTCGGAATCGAGGGTGCATACATTAAAAACTGGACAAACGAGGAGAATATCTTCGGCGATTGCCCTTGGGAGCAGGACATCGCGGACGCTCGAGCAGTTGCGAATGCTTTGAATATACCTTTTCGGATTGTGAACCTGATGCGTGAGTACCGGGCGCGAGTAGTGGATTATCTTCTGAAAGGGTATCGAGACGGAATCACGCCTAATCCAGATGTAATGTGCAACCGGGAAATGAAGTTTGGCGTCTTTCTAGAGTTGGCATTAGCCGGCGGTTTCGATGCGGTCGCAACCGGGCATTATGCACGTCGTGTTCAGCGAACTGACGGGACCTGGGACATTCTGGAAGGAGTTGATAAAGGGAAAGACCAGTCGTACTTCCTTGCACTGCTGCAACAATACCAGATAGCGGCGGCAAGATTTCCGGTTGGCGGGTTTCAGAAGCACGAAGTTCGAGAGTTAGCGTCTGAGTCTCGCTTAATCACTGCAAAAAAGAAGGATAGTCAGGGGATCTGCTTTATCGGGCAGGTTAAAATGATTAACTTTCTCCGAGCATTTTTGCCTGATCAGCCGGGGCGGATCATCACTCGTGAGGGCAAAATAGTAGGCGAGCATAGTGGTATTCATCTCTACACGTTGGGACAGCGGCGAGGACTGAAAGTGCCTTCCAATACTCTTAATGAAGCGTATGTTGTCGTCGAGAAAAGGACTGCTACCAATGAGCTGGTAGTTGCATTTGATCGCAGCGATACAGAGGGTCTGTATGCTCGTCGCTGTCGTATTGGGAACCTTTCTTTCACAAATCGATCTTTCGCCGGTATCGCAGAAATTTCTGCCAAGCCGCGATACCGGGCAAAGGCGGCTGCGGTGCGATTCGAACGTAGCGGCGAGACTACCGCGGAACTCGAATTCGGAGCCCTGCAGAGAGCGCTGACTCCGGGTCAGATCTGTGCATTTTACGATGGGGAAACGCTCCTGGGAGGCGGCATTTTCGAAGAAATTTGGTAGCTGAATGGTTCACAGACTGCAGGTTCGAGATTTTCGATGCTTTCCAATCTTGGATATCCAATTCGACCCGGTTTTTACCTGTATCGTCGGAAAAAATGCTGTCGGAAAGACATCTCTGCTCGAAGCAGTGTCGGTTTTGGTCCGCCTCCAGTCGCCTCGTGCGAATTCACTATCCGAAACTATTCGTTTCGGGAGCAAAGGACTGGTTGCCGATGGCCAAGTCTCTGATTATAGAATGCAATTCTATTACAGCGAGACTCGCCGCAAGCTAGCTCTAGACGGCGTAGTGCAAAAAAGCTCAGCCTCTTATCTGGATGTTGCCCGAACGGTGTATTTCGCCAACTCCGACATATTGCTGATCAGCGGCAGCAGCGATGCTCGCAGACGCTTTCTGGATTTTATCGGCAGCCAATTCATCAAAAACTATCGGGAAATTCTCAGGTTTTACGAAGAGGCGCTTCGTCTGCGGAATACCTGTTTAAAGCAATTCCCAACAAAAACCCGTGAATTAGCTGCTTACACAAAGACCCTGCTGCGTTTCGGACATCAACTTACTGCTGTCCGCGCGTTTTTGATTGAGCGTTTAGAACCGCTGATAATTGATAATTTTTCATTTATCACTGATCGGAATGAATGTTTAAACGTCCAGTACAGGCCCGGCGCTACTCAGGATTTTGAACAGGCGCTTCGCGAAAGCGCCGAGGAAGAAGGGCGGTTTCGAGCGACCGTAGTCGGCCCTCATCGGGATGACATAGAGTTCCTGCTGCTCAGCCGTCCGGCCCAACGGTTTGCATCCGAGGGACAGCAACGCACGATCGCGCTCGCCGCAAAGTTGGGCTACGCCAAGCTTCTGGAACAGGAGTTCGGAAAACCACCTATCCTGCTCATCGATGACATCTTCAGTGAGTTGGATCCTGAGCGGCGAAGGCGCCTGATCTCTGCATTACCTCCCAACGCACAGCAGTTGGTCACAACGACCAGTCTCGATTGGCTTCAAAGATCGCATATCGGTAAAACCTACTTACTTCGCGAAGAGGAGCACGGGGCAACAATCTTGAAGGCTACTCGGTAGCCAAGCTGTTGTGCGTTAGTTCAGATTGAAAGTATGTACCTCTCGCGAACTATGCAGGCAGAAGTTCGCGCTCAGCTTGGACCCAATCAGAAGTCTCGTCGCCTGGCAGCCCTAGTTCCCTGCGCCTTTGCGCAATAAAATAAGCTCTTAGCTGCACCTGCTCCAAAGTTGGAGCAGAAACCTCGGTATCGTCGGCAGATATGGAATCTTTCCAGGGCTCTCTCGTTAGTTTCTTTTTGCTTTTTTTTGCCCCCGGCGCCTTATCAGCCGCTGTCAGTTTGCTCAAAGTTTCGGTTTCGATCTTTCCCTCTGGATGAGCGGTATTATCGGCCTCCTCAGATCTTAGCTTTTTAGTTCTTCGTTTTTCTTTGCTGGCTTTCTTGACTTCACCTTCCATCTTTAAGTCTCCTTCCGATAAGTTTGCTTTCGAACCCCGGATTATATTATCCGCAACCAAGTTGTAAATATGATTTAATACACCATCATTATCGACTTTGTCCGCCTGGCGGGGCAAAGCACCCCGCGAGCAACGAGCACGCAATTAGGAAGCTCTCATAAAATGAGAATAGCCTCAGAAATAGTAGAGATATTTGGCAGACCGAGGTCTTACCCATATGTCAAAGTGTGCGGAATCACAAACCGATCAGATGCCGAAGGGGCGATCAGGGCGGGAGCGGACGTCTTAGGTTTTAACTTATATTCAGGTTCAAAGCGCTATTTGGAACTGTCTGAACACCAGGACTGGATCGAGTCCCTTCCGCGACAGGTTCTTAGGATTGCTCTTTTAGTTAATCCAACCTTGGATGAGGCGTTTAGAGTTTTGAACAGCGATATTTTTGACGGGTTGCAGCTCCATGGGGATGAATCAGTGGAGTTCTGTACAACTCTGGCGGAAAGAGGTAAGCCGATTGTCAAAGCTTTCAGGGTGAAAGCTGCCGGCATTGGTTTTGAGACAATCGAATTTCCAGTCGCCGCAATTTTGCTGGATCATTTCAGCGAATCATCTTACGGAGGCACTGGCCAGAGTTTCGACTGGTCACTTATCTCCAAGATGCGCATCCATAAACCCCTCATTGTAGCAGGCGGACTGACTGCCCAAAACGTCTCCTGCGCCATTCGAATGCTCCGGCCGTATGCAGTCGACGTATCAAGCAGCGTCGAATCCACACCTCGAAAAAAAGAGGAGTCCAAAATCCGCGCTTTTATTGAGTCGGTCAGAGCGACGAGCGTTTGTTAAATCTGGCGATATGGCTAAGGCCTTAAAAGTTGCGGTTTTATCGGGAGATGGAATAGGACCCGAGGTGATGGCGGAAGCCGTCGAGATTCTTGAATGCTGCGCCAGACTTGACGATTTTTCTTTAGATTTTCGGCCTGCCCTCGTTGGCGGAATCGCTATCGACAAAACGGGAAAAGCGCTCCCATCAGAAACACTGAAAATCTGTGAAGAAAGCGATGCGATCCTCTTCGGATCAGTGGGCGGCCCAAAATGGGAGAACTTACCTCCACCAGAGCAGCCAGAACGAGCGGCGTTGTTGCGGTTACGAAAACACTTCGGTTTGTTTGCAAACTTGCGGCCAGCGCTTTGCATGCCTGAACTCGTGGCCGCATCCCCCCTTAGACCAGATCTCGTCGAGGGCGGTTTTGAGATTTTATGCATTCGCGAATTGACTGGCGGATTGTATTTTGGCCAGCCGAAAGTGACGCGGGAAGAAGAGGGCGAAACGATCGCGATCGATACGATGGTATATCGCCGTTCTGAGATCGAAAGAATCGCTCATTTAGCCTTTCAGATTGCGAGATCACGCAAACGCGAATTGGTTTCCGTTGATAAAGCAAACGTGTTGGAGAATAGCCTTCTTTGGCGAGCTGTTTTGAAACGGATCGGAGACGCTTATCCCGACGTAAGGCTTAATCATTTGCTGGTCGACAATGCGGCTATGCAGTTTATCAAAGCGCCGCGCAGCTTTGATCTCATTGTTACGGAAAATCTTTTCGGTGATATTTTGAGTGACGAGTTGGCAATGCTTACCGGTTCTATTGGCATGCTGCCTAGCGCCAGCTTGGGCTCTGATCTCCGCGGACATTTTCGATTTGGGCTTTACGAACCCAGTGGCGGCACCGCGCCAGACATCGCCGGAAAAGGAATCGCTAATCCTATTGCTCAAATCCTCTCAGCCTCAATGATGTTGAGATATAGCTTTGGGATGTCAGTTTCTGCAAGCCGAGTTGAACAAGCAGTGAAACGAGCGATCGGTAAAGGTTACAGGACACTAGACATTGCGTCACCAAACACGAAAGCAATCTCAACAAGGGAAATGGGATCACAGATCAGAGCAGCCCTCTGATTAGCCAGCTTGCCCTTGATATCCGCCCCTCCGGAAAACTGAAATTTAGGTGGCCAATGGCCTCCGCAAAAGTAGGCGGTGTTACGCAAGGCATGGAATTGCTGGTCCGGCTTCAGTATCAATGAACCCCACGGGCAAATTCGTCTACGTGACGTGTCGGCCTTCAGAATCGGTTCCAATGGCGCATTGATGCCGGTCCCAGGTTCACCTTTCGCAGCGAGGATCAGTCCTGTTTCAGTAGCCATCACCCGAGTTTTGCATTGAGGGTCAACGAACAAAATGGAAAATACGACACCTTAAGACGAACAAAGGGGCTCACCTCAACGGGATGCCCAGCAAACTAAGACGCCATCGAGGCTTTGGAGCAGAATGGCGCTCCATGGTTCAATTTTGAACACTTTGACAACTGTTCGGGAATCGACCTCTGAATTTCTCGGTGACTTGCGTTCCGCTCACAGGTCAATCTACCGTAAAGGTTGCCGCGCTTCCCTTGCCCCACACTGCCCGATCTACATGTGACACTGTCGTATTGAGTGTTCAAGGATCCAGCAGCTTCAAAGAGCGAGGATACGAGCTAATGAAGACCACAACGATCCGTTATAGATTGAAGGCTGTAAGTACTGGCTGAAATGCGCAAATTACCTCTCAACTGGTCGGCCCTGCTCGTCATTCTTTTTTTAGCGATTAAGGCTGTCCCACCACTTTATGCCGAGGCTCCTCCGGGACCGCAGTGGCTTCAAACAGCCGTGTTTTATCAGATCTATCCCCAGAGCTTTTTTGACTCCAACGGAGACGGAATAGGTGATTTGCCTGGAATCACTGCAAAGCTTGATTACGTCCAGTCAGTCGGTTGCAGCGCGATTTGGATAAATCCCATTTTTGAATCGCCTTTTGGCGATGCAGGCTATGATCTTGCTGATTTCTATGATGTCGCTCCGCGCTACGGCACGAACGACGATCTTAAAAAGCTCTGCACCGAGGCCCACAAGCGTGGAATGCACGTGTGCCTTGACCTCGTGGCCGGACACACTTCGGTGACACATCCATGGTTTCAACAGTCTGCCCTCGATCAGCCTAATCGTTACTCGAATTGG
>JAFAXJ010000173.1 GCA_019241095.1 Verrucomicrobiota bacterium
CGCACCATGAAGGAGACAAACGGAACCGCCGAAGATTGTACCGACGAGGAGATTGTTGATGGAATTAGGTTACTGGCACAGACAGAGGGTATCTTTGCCGAAACTGCAGGAGGTGTTACCGTCGCCTGTGCTAAGAAGCTGATCGAAGCTGGACGAATTCCACGGAATGAAAGCATCGTCCTTTGTATTACGGGACATGGATTGAAAACTCAGGAAGCTATCGTCGACAAGGTTGGCGAGCCAGCTTTGATTCGTCCGAATCTGCAGGAATTTGAAGAATATCTCGAGCGCGATTTACAAACGGTTTAACACTTTATGTCAGTACCTGTTCGAATACCCACCCCACTACGTAAGCTCACTGGCAACCTAGAAATCGTCGAAGCCGAGGGTGCTACCATCAAAGAGATCATCCGAGATCTGGAGCAGAATTATCCCGGGCTTAAAGAGCGCATTTGCGATGAGCAAGACAACGTTCGCCGCTTTGTTAATGTCTTTGTTAACGACGAAGATATCCGATTTTTAGAGCACTCGGAAACGCCGGTTAAGGAAGGCGATGAGGTAAGTATCGTCCCTGCCATCGCCGGCGGATAGCTTCAGAGCTAATTCTGTCTATCATCGATCCTGAGGCCAATTCAGGAAAGCAAGGGAGCGGCCGAAAGGCGAAACGGAATTACAAGGTAGCCGGATCGTCCGTCAGATCGACCGGTGTTGGAGGTGGCAAATCGACCTGTGGATCACCTTGTCGCCTATCCAGCGGGCCGACTGGCGCTGCCCTGCGAACCTCAGGTTCGGGCTTGTCCACCGGTAATGCTCGAGGCGCTGGCGTCCAGTTGGCCTTTGCCTCGGCAAGCTGGGTGTCTTCCTTGAGCCGAGGCTTAATTGACTGGTACGGATCATCTCCGATGACTGTTGGTGCGTGCAATTGCACCGCTGTGACTTGTGTCACTTCCGTCGCGCTCGTTGCCCGTGGTATATCCATCGCCCTCAGATTGCGGAGAAACGAACGCGTATCGTCCCCATGCAACCAGCAGGTTTCTTTGGGCGTCTGAGCTGCTGTAGCAAACTCCACAAAAGTTCCTTTCCGTGGTGGCAGACTTGAATCTGCCACAAAGGCCAAACTGCATTTCGGAGATGCAGGCATTCCCGTATCAAGACAAACTTCTACCTTTTTAACATCAAAAGGACGTCCGAGCGGCCTGGGCTGGTCCCGGGCAATCGAGGCATTCATAATATCGGTCCAAACCGGCAGCGCGATTTGGCTCCCAAAAGCCCCACGATAAATGGTCTGGGGCTTGTCGTAACCGATCCAAACCCCACAGGTTAGAGCACTGTCATAACCCAGAAACCAAACATCCGTAAAATTGTATGCGGTCCCGGTTTTTCCGGCTGCCGGGAACGGCTTCAGTCCAAACTGTTCATGAGCCGGCGCGCCGGTCCCGGTCGATAGCGCCTCGCTTAGGAATGAATGCGTCTCGTAAGCTACCGCCGCAGAAATCACTTCCTCTCGCTGAGGCTCTGCTTTGTAAACTTCCCTCCCGTCTTGCGTTTCGATTTTGGCCACTAACATTAATCGTCCGCACCGGCTGCCGCTTCCCGGAAACATTGTGTAAGCCGTCACAAGATCAGCCAGAGTCACTTCGCTGCTCCCAAGAAAAGTCGAAGGAAACGGACGTAAATCGTCCTGGATGCCGGCTTTTTTAGCTAGTCGCAAGACAGAATCCAACCCCGCCACGATTCCCACCCGCGCCGTTGCGGCATTCTTTGATTCAGCTAAAGCGCGTCGAAGGGGGATCGGACCTTCATATTGATTATGGTCACGTTCAACACCCCACTCCCCGAGTATACCGGTTGTGCCTCCCACCATCACTTGACGGTTATCCATCGGTGAGTCGTCGCACAATGAGCCAGGAAAAAGTCCCTTGCTTAGCGCTGCCGCAAAAACCAAAGGCGTAAAAGCGGTTCCCGCTGGACGCTTTGACTGAAATGCGCGGTCAAATTCGCTTTGGGCGAAATCTCGCCCGCCAACCAAAGCCCGGATTGCGCCAGAAAAATTATCCACAGCCAGCACTGCCCCTTGAAGATAGTCTGGCAGCGGAGGCGGACCCGTGTGACTGCCTTTCCAACTTTTTAGGAAGGCAGAGTAATCGGAATACTTCTGGTGCTGGTAATCGGAACGCTGCTCTACCTTATCAAGTTCTCGCTCCAGGGCTTGTTCAGCGGTTCGCTGCAAAGTCGGATCGAGGGTGGTATAAATCCGATAACCTTGGCTCTCAACCGACTCCAAGCCGATGTTCCCTTCAACTTGCTGCCTGATAAGATCGATCGCATACGACTGAGAAACAATATGAGACTTGGGCTGCACAAGCAGGGGCTGGTTCTTCGCTTCCGTTCCCTGTTCGGGCGTGATTTTGCGTTCCTCAACCATCCGTCCGATAACAAAATCTCGCTCCGCGGTGGCCGCCTCAAGATTGTGCCAGGGGGACAGATTGTTTGGGCTTTTAAGCAAGCCTGCAAGCATTGCGGCCTCTCCGATGGAAAGATCTTTCGCAGATTTTCCGAAATAACCGCGGGACGCCGCTTCTGCTCCGTAAAGACCACCGCCTAGGTAAACGCGATTCAGATACAGCTCCATGATCTTGTTTTTTGGAACAGATTTCTCGATTCGCATCGCCAGGAATACCTCGAGGATTTTTCGATCGTAGGTCCGATCCCTGAGATCAAATGTGTTGCGCGCCAGTTGCTGGGTCACGGTACTTGCACCCTGCTTTATTCTGCCCGACTTGGCATTTTTCAGAAACGCTCGAGCTATACCCAGTAAATCTACGCCGGTATGCTCGTAAAACCGATTGTCTTCGGCTGCGACAACAGCGTCGACTAGATGCGACGAAATCTGATCAAAACTTACCTGCTCCCGATTCTGAATAAATACTTTCCCGAAAACATTTCCGTTCCGGTCATAAAGGACGCTCGCTGACTCCACTGCGTCCAGCTTGCTCAGGTCAAACGCTCCGGCTTCTTTCTCGTATTTTTGGACGAAAGTGTAAGCAAAAAAAGCCACTCCGCCCATCGTTAACAGGAATATCAGGAGCGGGATAGCAAACCATAAGCTCAGAAAAAATGGGCGCCTTTGGCGTTTATTAGACATAATCGACTGGATTGAATTGCTTTCACGACATGAAGCACTGATCAAGCACAAAAGCGTGCTACTTTCCCCAAGCGCGTTGACCAATTCCTTCCGGGAGCAGATCTTCGGAAAAGACCTGCTTACTTCCAAAATCATCGAGGCTGGCCCTCTTCAAATGATTAACGACTCATCGGTTGCAAATTTAGTACTGGTTCAAAAAATCTTACGCGAGGGGCCTCAACCGTTTGCCTGGTTCATGGATCAAGCGTTATACAATCCAAGCTTTGGATATTACCGGTCCGGCCGTCAACGAATTGGGCGCTCTGGAGACTTTTACACCAACGTAAGCGTCGGAACCGTTTACGGCCAACTGATTGCTCTGGAAATGGTGCGAATGTGGAACGCTTTGGGCAACCCCGCCCCATTCGTCGTCGTAGAGCAGGGCGCTGAGAATGGTCAACTCGCTGCCGACATCCTATACGCCCTGGAGAAGCAAGGGGTGCTAGAAAATTTTCGATATCGCATCGTGGAACCTGATTCGGCTAGGCAAACCGAACAGCAATCAAGACTAAGAGATGGTTTTGAAGATATCGTGAGCTGGGTGACTGAGCCCGCAGCCCTCGATCCCTTTACGGGTTCTGTAGTTGTCAACGAATTGATCGACGCGTTCCCAGTTCATGCCGTCCAGTTTCATAATGGTCAATGGCTAGAGAGATACGTTACCACATCCGAGCACGGATTTGATTGGGTTTTAGGCCCGCCTTGCAACCCTGAATTGTTTGAGGCAATCGGTAGGCTGCCTATAACGCTTGGCGACGGATATCGGACCGAAATTAACCTGGAATGCAAGCGTTGGGTGAAAGCGATCAGTTCAAAGATCCAAAAGGGGTATATCCTGGTGGTGGATTATGGCTTTCCGCGGCACGAATTCTATTCTCCGGAACGTACCGACGGCACGTTGCGCTGTTATTTCCGACACAAGCAGAGTCACAATCCTCTGCAGGACCCGGGTAACAGGGACATTACAGCTCATGTGGAATTCACTTCAGTAGCTGAAGCTGCTGAGCAGTCAGGGTGCCGTGTTGTCGGCTACACCGACCAACATCGTTTCATGATAGGTCTAGCATCTGAGTATCTGCGTGAACTCGAAGCAGTCCTGCAAGCTAAAGGACCTACGCCGGAACAGTCGAAATTTATCCGTGGATATCGCACGCTCATGCACCCGGGTACAATGGGTATGGCTTTCAAGTACTTGCTTCTCGGTAAAGGAGACGTTTCTGCAACGAAGAGCTTTGAATTTGGCGCAGATCCCCGGCGGGCTTTGGGGTTAGAAGCGCTGACCTGATGTCACGCACTGGAAAGCAAAATTCTGCCACGCTCCAGGATCCTCGTGAACAAAAAGGGTGTACTTCCCGGCAGGAACATAAATCACCGCTTCTTTGAAGGGCGCCGAAAGACCTTTGATGTCTGCGAAGAGTCTGTAGTCCCGTCCGCTAAAGAACATCAAGGAAGCGCGGCAGAGCCTTGCTTCCAGTGCGCCTCCAGAGACTTCTGCCGAGGAGGGGACTCGAACCCCTATCCCTTTCGGGACATGATCCTAAGTCATGCGCGTCTGCCAATTTCGCCACCTCGGCTCAGGGAAGTGCCAATCATGGCATAGGCCCGCAGAATAACAAGGGCCTAACTTACGCTTCGCAAGGACACTCTATTGTCCCCTTCGACTTTCAGCGTTAGATTACGAAAATGTCGTCAGACACATTCGTTCACCTGCATTTGCACACTGAATATTCGCTCTTGGACGGAGCAATCCGAATCGGCGATCTCGTAAAAAAGGCTGTGGAATATGGGATGCCAGCAGTCGCTATCACCGATCACGGCAACATGTTCGGTGCGATCGAATTTTATCAAGCAGCTAAAAGGGCTCAGATAAAACCGATTATCGGTTGCGAGGTTTATATGTCGCCAGGGTCGATGACGGACAAGAGCGCGACGTCTGCGCGTGAGGCAGCGTTCCACTTTACCTTGCTCGCAAAGGACATTTCAGGCTATCGAAATCTAGTAAAGCTGGTTTCTGCCGCCCATCTCGACGGATTTCATTACAAGCCTCGCATCGACAAACAGCTTTTAGCTAAACATGCTGAAGGCCTCATAGGGATGAGCGCCTGTCTGAAAGGCGAAATCAATGTTGCAATTCAGAATGGGGATCTCAAGAAGGCTTCGAGAACAGCAGCGGAGTTCAAAGAAATGTTTGGCCGCGAAAATTTTTACCTGGAGCTGCACAACAATGGGATCGAGGCACAGCATCTTTGCAA
>JAFAXJ010000144.1 GCA_019241095.1 Verrucomicrobiota bacterium
AGCTTTTTGATGTTGTTTATATTATGACTAGAGGGGGCCCAGGCTCCGCTACCGAACTGATCAGCGTTTTTGTGCAGCGCATCGGCTTCCGCGTCTTTGATCAGGGGACAGCGTCTGCACAGGCCGTCATACTTCTTATCATAGCGATCATTCTGTCGCGCGTGTATATCCGTTTTGTTTATAGGGAAATCTAGTCAGTCTGTATGTCGATCAATCAGTCAGGAATCGCTGCCCGCAAAAGACAAAAACCCGAGGTTATGCATTTCTTGCTCCTTCTGCTAACCATTGCGGTCTGCTTATTTCCATTTTACTGGATGACTGCAACTTCTTTCAAGGATCCGGCAACCGCGCTTGCCTCTGTTCCGCGATTCCTCTTTACTCCGACCCTGGACAACTATCAGCGCGCATTTCAGAAATTCGATATCGTTGCAAGTCTGGTTAATTCGTTGATCGTCGCGCTTTGCACGACGTTCATTGCTTTGCTGCTTGGCACTCCTGCAGCGTACGCTATCGCTAGATTCGAATTCAGTGGAAAACGAGATCTGTGGTTCTGGTTCATTAGTAACCGAATGATCAGTCCTATTGTTCTGGCGCTGCCATTTTTCCTGATTGCGCGCCAGTTTCACCTGTTAGACACGCAGTTAGTGTTGATTCTTATTTATTTAACCTTCAACGTGCCAATCGTCGTCTGGATCTGTTCCGATCAGTTCCGCAATATCCCTCGGGAGCTTGACGAAGCAGCTACTCTTGAAGGTTACAGTTCATTTGGCATATTCTGGCGAATCGCGTTACCTCTCGCAGCTCCGGGTATAGCCGTGTCGGCTATATTCAGTTTTATTTTCTCTTGGAACGAACTTCTCTATGCACTTGTCCTGACACGCACAAATGCCAAGACAGCGCCGGTGGTGGCCACCAGCTTTATGAGCGGCTACGAGCTCCCCTGGGGCCAAATCATGGCGACCGGCACCCTCGTTGCTCTCCCGGTGATTATTTTCAGCCTGATTGTATCACGTCAATTGGTCCGAGGTTTGACGATGGGTGCGATCAAGTAGGTGCGTCGCTCAAGTGACATAAATCATGTTCTGGGGTGACCGCGTCGTATAATCTGCGCCGCCGGCGAGTGGCCAGCTAAGTCAGACTCCGGGCCCCCCCGGCAAAGTGGCGTCGCTTCGAAGATGCTGAGTGAACCCGGTATCTCCATTTAAAATAACGTATATATTTTATGTTTGATTATTTAAATATATATCATATAAAAGATCCATTAATGACGATCTCCTCTTTATTCCGATTGTTTTCACTTTATGCATCCTTATGGCAGGATGTGACGATGATAGCGACACTCTGGACACCTCGGCCATGGTTGACCAGAACTCTCCTTCACCCGGGCCCGTTGCTTCAACGTCCAGCTCCTCACCTTCCAGCTCCCCGCCAACAATTACCGGCTTGAGTACGCTCGGCTCGCAAGCTGATGCCAACCAACAAGCTTTCCGGCAGCGCTTTAACTTGACTGAACCGACTCCTGAGATGCTCGCCCAAATGGATGTTTATGATGCGCGCTTTACGGAATATTCGGATAACGAGAACGATTGGAAATATCCAACAACGGCTGCCGCCAATTGGCAAGGTGCGACGTGGAATGGTGATCCAATGGCGATCGCAGGAACTACTGTGGCGGTAGACTTCAATCGTATCCCTAGAGGTTCGTTGCTCTACATTCCTGCACTGGACATGTATGCGGAAGCAAATGATACGGGTGCCACACAGCTCTGGGCTAATGACGACGCTTATAAAAGTGATTACGGGGCGAGTGGTGCGGGAAGAGTGGACATTTACAATCGTTCTGAGGGCCGAAGTAGTACACAAATTGAAAGCTCATTCTCGAACTGGATTGGCAGCAACGAGTACGGAAAAATTTACATTGTCTCACGAGGAACCGGATGGAAATCCAAACTTTGAAAAGCACGTTAATGAGAACCCGAATAGTATTCGCGCTCTTTTTCTTTTCTCTGCTAATAGCCGCTTCGAAGATGGCGATGGCTCAAGGACTTGAGCACAACCCGTTTGCACCAAAGGGCAACCGTGTTAGTCCTAACGGCAGATACGCTTGGACGTTTGTTAATGATGCTGTAGTACGTTACGTCCTGAAGGATAGACAGACTGGACAGGTACTAACTTCTATCAAAAGTTATTATGGCCCGAACGAGAAATTCGCACGAGCAGCCGGGTTCTTTTGGAACGATCTGAGCTCGATAGTCATAGTTGATGAATTGAATTACCGGAGAGCGGGCAATTTCGATGCCTTTTCCATTCAGAGCGGACGCGCATCTCCGATCGAGTTAATTTCCCTGGTTCACCCACCGTCCGACGCGAATGAATATCGACTCACGACTGAACAACCATGGATCGATAAAGCCTTTGTTCGTCTTGGCTGGGTGAACGCGTCTACCTACGTTGTGAGGCTTGCGCTGAAACGCACCAACGGTAATGAGGACTCTTTGTATTACAAACTGGATTTCAGCGATCCACAACATCCCGCTGCCACGCCTTGGAACTAGTAAACTGTCAGTGCGAATCAGTTCCAGCTAATCAGGTCGCCTATGTTAATGTATAACAATCAGTCACCTTCGCCGGGCTTTTACATATGATGCCGGAGCGGCGACGCCGCGGGTCAAACAACCTAAGCCGATGCCAGCGCAGTGATAGGTATAGTAAATCAGGATCAGCGCCCAATTGCGTGTAACACTGTTTACACCCCGGGAAGACTAGCGACAACTATCATAATGAGTTCCTCTTTGTGAACTTTCCGCGCTAGCTCGCTTCGCCGCTTTTATACCCAGGGCCAGATCATCACCTAACTAAATGATCATTAAGGTTCCAGAGTAACCTTTACTGAGGTTAAGCCAGAAATCACCAGGTCTATCCCTTTTTGATATTCCGAAAGAGGCAGGCGATGAGTCACTATCTCATCCATTGGCAAGAGGTGTTGCTCAATCATCCTGATAGCGACTGGATAACATCGCGGCCCAAGGTGAGAACCGTGCACGTTTAGCTCCTTGGTATCGCCAATGATCGTCCAATCGACTGTGACTTTCTCCCGCATCACACTAAACTCAACAAACGTGCCAAGCTTTCGGATCATATGCAGACCTTGTTCGACTGCCATTGGATGGCCCGTTGCTTCAATGTAAACATCACACCCATAGCCGTCCGTCAGATCGCGCACCTTCTGAATTACGTCCTCATTCCTCGGATTTAACCCGAGATCAGCACCGCACCGTTTGGCAACCTCCAGGCGTTCGTCACTTAAGTCTAATGCAATAATTCGATCCGGGCCCTTCATTTTTGCGGCTGCCACCATCCCCAATCCAAGAGGTCCACAACCAGCAATGACCACACTATCCTGGTATTTGATATCCCCGCGCTCGACAGCATGGACCGAACAGGCTAGCGGCTCAATAAACACTGCATGATGCATCGGTATCGATTTTGGCACCTTGTAATTCAGCGCGCCGGCTGGAAATAGCATGTACTCCGCCCACGATCCGAACGTGCGGCGACGAAAACCGTATATATCATGGACTGCGCACATCCAGTAGGCGCCCATTTTACAGAACTTACAATTCCAGCATGGAACGATTTGTTCGCTGATAGCATGATCACCAATTTCCAGGTCATACTGCTCTGCGGCCCCATCACCCAACCCGACCACTTCTCCTACAAACTCGTGCCCAGGTGTAACTGGCGCCTGACAATAACCCTCACGATGTTCGTCACCCCAAAATAGCGCGGCGCCCGTATAACACTTGATGTCACTTGCGCAAACGCCTGTGCTCTTGACTTTTAGCAGCACTTCCCCAGCGCCGGGCCTGGGAACAGGCCTTTCCTCCAGACGATAATCTCGCGGGCCGTGGGCCATCACGGCCGGCATAGCTTTTGGCAGTTTTTCGATAGTTGCACTCATTGGTTAACTCCTTTTCTGGGATGCTGAATACTCGATTCGATCCGGTTTAGAGATCTCGGTCGTGTGGTCCGTTAACGGTATAGATCGGCCGTTTGTGTCAAAAAGATGCAAGTGCTCGATTGGACAATGCAAGGTGACCTTGTCACCTCGAACTGGGCCAGATGAACCTTGTATTTTGGCCATAATTCTCGTTTCAGTTGCTATTTCGACATGCAAATAAGCTTCTCCTCCGAGCTTCTCGACGATATTGACAATTCCGTTAATGGGTAATGAAGGCCCTGCTGCGTTAAGGCGTATATGTTCCGGACGGATGCCAAGTGTCACCGCTCCCTCAATCGGCGATTTCGCCGTGAAAAAGCGAGCTTGCTCGAGAACAGGTGAGATCAAAATAAGTCCAGAACTGTCGGTATTCTTGATTTCCGCAGGCAAAAAATTCATCTGTGGCGAGCCAATAAACCCGGCGACGAACTTGTTAGCCGGACGTTCATAGAGGTTCATTGGGCTACCTGATTGCTCGATTTGACCGTCATTCAATATGACGATCTTGTCAGCCATTGTCATTGCTTCAACTTGATCGTGCGTTACGTAAACGACGGTGTTGCTCGTCTCGTAATGAAGATTCAATAGTTCCACCCGCATCTGAACCCTAAGCTTTGCGTCCAGATTGGAAAGCGGTTCGTCGAAAAGGAACAACTTGGGCTGCTTGACGATCGCACGCCCGATAGCGACCCTTTGTCGCTGTCCGCCAGAAAGCTGTTTAGGTTTTCGCTCCAATAATTGATCGAGATGTAGAGAGTTGGCCGCCCTCTCTACTCGATTCCGGATTTCGCGCTGCCCCAGGTTATGAAGGCGCAGGCCGAAAGCGATATTCTCAAAAACGCTTAAATGAGGAAACAGTGCGTAATTCTGGAACACCATCGCGACATTCCGCCTGGATGGATGAATGTCTGTAATATCGCGTCCGTCGAGTATTATCTTTCCGCCCGTCACGCTCTCCAGACCAGAGATCGAACGCAACAGAGTAGTTTTACCGCAGCCGGACGGCCCAACAAAAACTACAAACTCCTCTTTCTGAACATGCAGATCGATGCCTTTCAGAGCATGAAAATCGTCGTAGTGTTTCTCAATCTGCTCAAGTTCCAGATAGGCCATGTTCGGTTTGCCTTAAGTAAACTTATCCTTGGGGGGAAAGAGCAACTTCACAATAACCTCGCCTAATCTGTCATTGTACGCTCCAAGTTTTTTAATTTTCTTCAGTGACTCATGAACCCGGCACGACGCCGAACTGATTCCGAAACGAGCGATAAGCAATACAAACCCGAGGTCATTGGTTGATCGTTTCGGCACTCGCACGCCGTGTCGTCACCCCGACAACGCCGCCTGGGTCTCCCATTTCCTCAAGCTGAAATACGTCGGCCAGTCACACGAATCAGGATCGTAGAAAAAGCCAAAAAGCACCGATTTTCAAAAGGGCAGAAGGGTTCGGATTTTGGATTTACGTTGTCCATTCGATTCCGTTGTAAAAGCTTTCAATCGCTGACAATCGGCTCGCGGGACCCATCCGTTGCCAATAACGAGTCTATTCTTCGCAAAGTTCTTTGAGCTCCGTTTTGGCTTTTTCGATAATTTTCAGCACCCGTTCCTGGCGTTCTTTGTTGTCGTCCGCCCAACGAGCAGCCCGGAAAAATCCTTTAAGAAAACTTCCAAGAGGTCCCATGAAAGAGAATGCACTCGGACCAGTCCATTGTCCCCAACTCTCTGCCCTTTTCCAGATTCGGGCAATCGCTTCCTTCTCTCGTTCCACTTCCTGATGTCCTTGTGGAGTCAAAGAATAAATTTTTCGCCCATCGATCTCTTCATATTTCAAAAACTGTTCGTCTTCGAGTTGTTGAAGAGTCGGGTAGACAGTACCGGCGCTCGCGCGATATAGGCCGCCTGATCGCTGTTCGAGTTCTTTGATCAACTGATAGCCATGTTTCGGTCCTTCCTGAAGGAGGGAGAGAATAGCTAATCTCGCTTCACCGAACTCAAAGAAGCGCGGGCGCGGTCCTCCGGCAAATGAACCGAATGGACCCCATTCTTCACCGAAACCCCAACCCTTGCCTTGCCACTGACGTTTCATGAAATCGCGAGCAGCGTTTCTAAATTGATGGCGCGACATCGGGCGTTGCCGCTCAAATTGTTGCCAATCTGAGCCACAATCAAAAGCTGTCCTGAGCGGACTGCTCCGAAAAAAGTCCAACCAGTCATTTTTCATAAGAGTATATCGTAAGAAATATATCTGACGATAAGAATGTCAAGCTTGGCTGTCGACGGTAATTGCTCGGTAATCACGGGTCCTATAAGTCTGATGAGTCGCAACTCAGGAGCGACGAGTCGCATGGATTTCAAGCCCGATCGGTGCTTCTGTCGTCACTTGAAAACAGCAGCCAGATTGATGGAAGAATCCAAAACATTTCTAGGGTCAGGCATTTCGCAATCGAATGTTGGTTGGCATTCGCTTTAATGGGCGATCGTCTCAGGTCGGCTTCAGAGCGTCTAACGATAGGGGCCAATCGGCTCCATGCGTCCAAACGTTAGGGACAGGTCTCATCGGCCCAGTGCGTCAAAACGTTTGGGACAGGTCTCATCGGCTCCATGTGCGCCCCAAACGTTAGGGACAGGTCTCATCGGCTCCATGTGCGCCCAAACGTTTGGGACAGGTCTCATCGGCCCAGTGCGTCAAAACGTTAGGGGTCTCACGCTTGGACACCGAAGGACTCGCTCAATCTTAATAGCGCTTTGATTTGACGCCCTGCCGGGCTGTACACCTACATCGAATTAATGCTAAAGCCCCATCCACAGCACTGAAGTGCAGGGTTAAGACATTCCCTCCCATTTCCCTTTGGGATGGCTCTCGTTTTCTACTTGACTTCCTCGACTTTGGCTTTCTCGGCTCCTTCGATAGTCCTAATCACGTCGATCTCCGGTCCATGAGAACGAGCCCTAGAAATTTTTTTGTGCTCTTTATCGTGAGCGTGCTCTCAGCTAACCAGCTTGTTAAAGTTGCTTTTTTTACCGTCAGCGGTTTTCTCCTGGTGGACCAGCGCCAGCTTGGATTCTTCAGACTTCTCGAAGAATTCATCCCAGCTTATGTGTTCCCAAAGAGCCAGGGCCGTTGTAGCCTGGAAAGTCAATCCGCAGAATGCCCGGTTCTCCATGCTCACCTTCCGTTCGCTTAACGGTTGCAGGCTTTCCCTTACGCTCTTCGGCCCATTTGCGATTGATTCGTGATCAATGGTAGTCTTAGATTCAGCTGACATAGGTAGACTTAGTTTGATCTTCCTTTTCGCCTGAAAAATTAATCGACGGATGCCAGAACAGGCCTACCAAGGCATTTCTATTCGCTGACGCTTCTCGAATCGGACCGTGTTCTTGTACCCTGCCTTTCCGGCAATTTCACGAGCGAAATCGAAATTGTACCCAACCTCCTCCGGCGCATGCGCATCCGAGTTAATCAGGACTGGTACACCGGCTATACCAGCCAACTTTACGAAGGTGTAAGCAGGATAAATTTCCTCAGCTTCTTTCCGCAATCCGGCAGTATTCATCTCGTATGCCGCTCCGTGGTCCACTAACGCACCGATTGCCGGTTCGTAGTAGCGTGCCAGGTCGCCTTTCGGTCGATAGCCGAACTTTTTCGGTAAATCCGGATGAGCTACAAAATCGAAAAGCTCACTCTTGATCGCTTCGACATAATTCTTCCAGTACAAGTCCCAGATCTCCTGTACGGGATAATCTGCAAATCGAGAGAGATACTGAGGATCATCCACGGCCCATCCTGGCGAGATATAGTGGACGCTACCGATCAAAAAATCCCAAGGGTATTTAGCAGCAAGTTGTTCGATCCACGATTCGTAGCCGCGAATGTAGTCGCACTCGAGACCGATCCGAACCGGGATCGATGAGCCTCGAATTTCCTCGATCATTTCAATGTACCGCGGCAGATCCTCGAAAGACATGCGCCACTGATCAAAATGGGCCGGCATAGGGTTGTGATCGGCAAAGCCAATCTCCATTAACCCAAGTTTTTCGGCTGTCTGCAGGTATTCTAGCGGCGTCCCGACCGCATGATGACACAATGGCGTATGAATATGATAGTCGTTCATCGGTACACCAATTTAGAATTCAACACCTGATAGGGTCACGTCACATACCGGGTTCATCCCTGTTGTAACATTCCTCTTCGGCGATAGAAGTCGTATCTAGCCAAGATCGCTCGAACATAACGGGCAGTAGATGGAAACTCGATACTTTGCTGAAACGTTTCGGCGTCAACCGGTTGCCCGTTCCGACGTTGTGCGGCGGCTCTGTACCAACGATCAGCGCGAGTTCGACCGGCATTGTACTCAGCCAAGGCAAAAGGCACGGCGTTGTTTTGGCCGGTCCATCTTCGGAAGGCTTTGCCTAAATACCAGGTGCCGACCTCTAAGTTGATCTCCGGTATCAAAAGCTGTTCCGGGCGAAAATTACTAACTCCTTTGGCAGCAGCCCAATCGTGAGCTGCAATCTCAGACACCTGCATCAACCCCCGCTCACCGTTACGGCCTATCATATCCGCTTGAAACCGGCTTTCGCGCCAAACTATCGCTTTGATCAGCCGCGGATCCAAATTGTTCTCCCGTGCTACCTTGACAATCAGCGTATCAAATTTCCGGTAATCTGACCAATTCTTCAATTCCCTCAGCACATATACTGGATCGTGGGAGCGCACTGCGAGATACACCACAGCAGTGACACAGGAAAATGCCAGCACGAGACAGGCTTTGGCCAGCAGAGACCAGCATGATCTCCAGTTCCTATTTTGACTTTGTCCGAAAGCCATTAGACTACCAAAACCATGATGGAGCGGTTCGCGCGGGTAATTACAGATGACCGCACCGATAAAGAGTTAGAATATCGCATTCCTGAGTCATTTGTAGACAAAGTTCAGATTGGATCGCGAGTAAAAGTTCCAGTTCGTTCGCGGGAAACTCTCGCAACCGTTGTGGCCGTTATCCCACAAGCCTCCGTTCCTGAACCGAGAGAACTATTAGCCATATTTCCGTCCGTTTTGCATCCTCCTTTACTCGATCTTGCCCGGTGGATGTCCGAATATTACTGCTGCCCGATTGAGACAGCCATTCGGTCCGTACTTCCGCAAGCAATTCGCAAATCAGAGATAAGCTTTAAGCGCGAGCGAATGATTACTATCGACCGATTGCCGTCTCCAGAGGAGTTTGCACAGCTTAAGGCGAGAG
>JAFAXJ010000493.1 GCA_019241095.1 Verrucomicrobiota bacterium
ACATACGCCGAAACGCGCTTTTCCCGCGCAATTCCGATCGAGATCGGAACGAAAGCGTGATCGCCGTCGCCATGCACTGATGGCGGCAGGCGCACGACCAAAGAGCGCACGCCGCGCGGCACCATCGCGAGGGCTGTCTATTCCGAAACGCGCGGAATCGTGGCAGAACCGGACGAGGCATTGTATTCTCGGTTCCGAGGTCTCCCGGCGCAAGAAGCGCAGTGCCAGAGGTAACGATCGAGGGACGGTCAGAACCCGCGAGCGCCGCGCCAAGCGCCTCTGATCGAATGTTTGTCTATCTCGCAGTTATCCTTCAATTTCGAGAAGTCGTGAATGAAAGCCTTATGAATCACGCCCTCTGCCTTGGGCGGCTCCATGTGCAGGCTTTCCAAGTCTTCTAAAGTCCCCCGATGAGCCTTGGCCTCGAGTGACCTGGTGCCTTCCTTCGAGCGCGACAGGCAAATGACCCGATGACCCGCTCCAAGTAGTTCCTGGAGAACGGCAGAGCCGACACATTCCTGCGGCGCCGGTGAGAAATGCCCTTATTGAATTCTCCTCATGTAATTGCGGCAACAAAGCGAGCCCAGTAGCCCGAAACAAAGCTAGACCTGTGTGCATTGCAAAGAAAACGCCGAAGTCGGCTGCAAAGACGAAACAGGGTAAACGCGAGGAGGCATGAGCGTTTCGAATTCCTTCGTTTTAACCTGGTGCAGATTCAGCCTGTCCAAACGCACCTCAACCAGATCGGGTAAAAGCAAATGCGGGAAGTCCGAGAGCTTCCAAGCGTTTATTTCTTCTTCGTCCAGCACCCGTTGTACGAATGCGGGAATACCGGGGTAGACCCGTTCATAATTTTGCTGCAGCCGCTCTTTCAGGCGGCTGAGTGCCAGGGACACTGTCTGGGGGATTACCATTTTGCACGTTTGCAGATCGGTTTTCATTTTATCCTTTTTGTGAATTGTACTTGACTGGTCGACTATAGGTAAATAAAAAATTTATGCCGCAGTAACGGAGATCTGTTTCACGCCCAAGACGTCCCAGGCCGTCTTTTTGAAATCGCGAACCAGCTCCAGATCGTTTTGAATTCGCGCCTGCGCAAGTGTGCCATGAAAACATGCGAACAGCGCCCGGGCTTTCGCCGCCGCATCCGGCGCGAAAATTAATCGTTGCGCGTGAGCGTCCCGAATCGCCGAGATGAAATAATGCATTTTCGTGTCCAGAATGCTATCCACCGTATCGCGAACGACCTTATCTTGCGTGCTCACCTCGCTTCCAATACTCAGCAGCGGGCACCCCAGAATAGAGCCGCACCACCTTTGGCGCTCTGCCAAGCTTTCATACACACAATCGAAATAACGCTCGAACCTTTCCAAGGGCGGCACGGTCGGCGAAAAAATGCCGTCCATTTGCAGTTTCTTCTTGGTCCAATCCGCTTGCACGGCGGCGGCCGTAAGTTCGGACTTAGATTTGAAGAAATAATAAAAACTGCCCTTCTTTACGCCTGAACGGTTGCAGATATCGTCCACCGACGTGCCGCTGTAGCTGTTCTGCCACATGAGATCGATCGCGGCATTCATCAGTCGCTCTCTAGCATCGCTTTTTCTTGGCACACCACGAAGGTCCGGCAAGTTTACCGACTAGTCAAGTATTTTGTTCAAAGTTCTCGCATGACTTTTGCAAATGCCCGCATCTTCCGTCTTTGAAAGAATTTCGGCACCGATTCGCACGGAAGAATGATGCAGATCTTCTGTATTCCAGGGTCCTAGTTCTAAAGCTGAAGAGCAAGTCCCTTAACTCCGGATGATCATCGGGCCAAGGCCAAGAAAAAAGTGGTATTTCCGATTTTTGAATGGAAAATCGTTAATGGTTGCCAATTTGACGCACTAGACCTTCTTATAAAATTCCCAATTCTTATCAGGTGGCATTTACCTGATGCGACCCAGAAAAGGGCGTTGATCTCCTTTCTTCGCGATTACAACCGACTAAAGTGCTGAGCTAGAGTGTTAGAGTCCGTCGGAACGCTCCCGTTCCTGCTCCCGATGCCGCTTGCGTCAGTTTCTTTCACATAAAATTCTGATGTCTGCCATTTGAACCTGTACCGCAAGCGAACTCAGCTGCTAAAGTCTTTCCATGCAACTTGGAATGATCGGACTCGGAAGAATGGGGGCCAACATGGTTCGAAGGCTTTTAAAGGCAGGCCATGAAGCTGTTGTCTTCGACATGTCTCCCAAATCGGTGGAGGAACTAGTGAAGGAAAAAGCCGTTGGATCGTCCTCTCAAGCAGATTTTGTTGGGAAGCTTGAGAAACCTCGAGCCATCTGGCTGATGGTGCCGGCCGGAGTCGTGGATAAGACGATTGAGGATTTAGTTCCTCACCTTGAGCCTGGCGACATTTTGATTGACGGAGGCAACTCTTATTACGTGGACGACATCCGGCGTGCCAAAGAACTCGCCAGTCGCAAAATTCATTACGTAGATGTGGGCACAAGCGGGGGGGTTTGGGGTTTGGAACGTGGATACTGCATGATGATCGGCGGTGAGAATGAGGTCGTGAAACACCTGGATCCGATCTTTGCCACCTTAGCGCCGGGAGTTGGAGAAATCGCGCCAACTCCGGGACGAGAAAAAGTCGGCGGCACCGCACCACAAGGTTATCTTCATTGCGGCGCAAACGGCGCCGGCCATTTTGTAAAAATGGTGCATAATGGAATTGAGTACGGGATCATGGCCGCCTACGCCGAGGGCATGGGCGTTCTGCGCAGTGCAAACATAGGTAAAAGTCACAACGTCGTCGATGCTGAAACAACTCCGTTACGTGATCCTGAGAGTTATCAATTTGACCTCAACCTCGTGGACATTGCGGAAGTCTGGCGCCGAGGTAGCGTGATCGCTTCATGGCTGCTCGATCTCACTGCCGTTGCGCTCCTTAAAGACCCACTTCTTTCGGGCTTTTCCGGTCGAGTCTCGGATTCGGGCGAAGGTCGATGGACAATCAAAGCGGCGATCGACGAGGGAGTACCTGTCCCGGTACTTACCACTGCACTTTATGAACGTTTCAGTTCGCGCGGCGATGCGGATTTCCAAGACAAACTGCTTTCAGCAATGCGCTTCGAGTTTGGTGGCCATCTAGAAAAAAAATGAATCTCTAACAGTTAGGAGTCAGACTCGCCTGGCTCTTGCAGTTCGCTAACTATGAGCGGAATGCTCCTTCAAATATCGACGCTGCCAAGGGCCTGCGGCCGTTCGGTGTCTCTCGCTCTTGAACTTCCGGTGGCAGATCCTCCTTCCTCCCTGGCCTACCGATAGCCACCATCGCCTCGACCTGGAACTCGTCTGGAATCTGCAAAACAGTTTTGGCCTTATCGTAATCAAAACCCTGCATGCCATGAGTAACCAAGCCAGACTGGCTCGCTTGCAACGCCAGACTTCCCCAGGCAGCGCCTGCATCGAAGGAATGAGTAATACTGGGCTTGCTGTTATGATCGAAAGTTTTTTTTGACACGATCAGCACGAGTACAGCAGCATTTTTCGCCCATATCTTATTGGCATCGACCAAGAGATCAAGAAAGGCAGGCCATTCCGGAGTGTCTCGATGAGCGTACAGGAAACGCCATGGCTGGTTATTGTAAGAAGAAGGAGCCCAACGAGCTGCCTCAAACAGTGTTAACAATTCTTCCTGGCTGATCGAGTCTCCAGACATTGCTCTTGGTGACCACCGATCGAGAAAAATCTTCTCTACAGGATGATCGGCTTGCCGTTTCTCGCTACCTTTTTCCATTATTTCTGTCCTTGGTGTATTCAGTTAACATATAACGCTCGCATCACACAATTCCTAACCTGTTCAGATCAACCGGCGGATAATAGGGTAATCTGACTGACGACTGGAGAGCAAGCACCACTGGAGTTACCGAATTGCTTCCGCACCGAATGATGCTTGGAAGAGCCATTTCACAGGTACTACTAAATTCTTTTCTTCGATGATACTAGTCAAGTTAGTGTTTGTGAACTCTAACTAGCGCCAGAATTGTTGTGATTAGCTCCTCGGGGTCGATCGGTTTTGCTAAGTGAGCTTGGAAACCAGCTCGTTGGGTTGCTGCCCGATCTTCGTCTCGAGCCGCAGTCAAACAAGCGATTGCTGGCACATGGCTTATCTCTGGTTCAAGCTGGCGAATACTCGTTAAAAGATCGTAGCCCTCCATATAGGGCACGGCTAAGTCGCAAATCAAAACATCTGGATGAAAATCCGTGATTGCGATCAGCGCTTCTTTCCCTGAACTAACCACTTTGGCTTCAGCATTGCTGCTATCCAACATGACTTTCAAGAGTTCTCGCGAATCACCATTACGGTCCACCGCCAATACCGCAACATCTTTGAGCCTTGTGTCACAAGTCAGATCTGTTTTCTTTGAATTGGGATTTACCACGTCCGACGATCGGCTCGAATTTGGCTGAGATTGTCGGTAGCTCGACTTTGATTGTGGTACCGTGGCCGAGCCCTGCGCTCTCAGCGCTAATAGACCCGCCGTGCAATTCGACAAGGTGTTCGCAAATAGCCAGTCCCAAGCCCAAACCACCGCCTTCTCCGTAGTTCACTTTATCCTGTGAAAATCGCTTGAAAATATGTGGGAGAAACTCGCGTGACACTCCTCTGCCGCTGTCTTTTACCACAATAACGGCTGTTGCTGGTGCCTTGCTTAGCTCGACCGTTACTACGCCTCCGGAAGGTGTGAATTTCAATGCATTACTCAGAAGATTACCTAAAACCTGGTCTAACTTTGCCTCATCGCCCCAAACGCTGAAGTTTCCTGCTTTAGTAGTCGTAACTGCACTGGTTAACGAAATGCCATTCAGCGCAGCTTGTACTCGAAAGGTTTCAACACTTGCCTTGATGACTCGTTGCAAGTCGATTTCTTTGAACTCCATTGTCAGAGTTCCCGCATTGATTTTAGCCGTATCAAGAAGGTCTGAAATCAGACCAATCAATGCATTGGTGTTTCGTTGCACAACTTCGAGTCCTTGCTTGATTACGGCTTCATCTTTGCGCTCATTCTTCATCAGGTAAGTCCATCCGGAAATGGCGTTTAATGGAGTGCGAAGCTCGTGAGAAAGAGTCGCCAAAAACTGATCCTTCGCACGATTAGCAGTTTCTGCCTCTAGCCGTGCACGTAGCAGTTCGATGCCAGCACGATGCTGCGATTGCAAGAGATCTCGGAGCTTATATTGGCGCTCGCGCGAGCCTAGCGCGACGCGCAGCGCAGCAATCAACGTCGACGGTCGCACGGGCCGCTCCAAGATGATTGGTGCACCACGACTACTTAGTACTCGGGAGCGTTTCCACGTGGCTGCCGTAGGCTGGCCGGGGTGAGTTAGAAACACGACCGGCAGCTCCGACCATGGCTCTTGATGTTCAATCCAATCAGTCAGATTGGAACATTCTTTCGGCGACACTAAAGCTTCCTCAGTTAGTACCAAAGCCCAGATGGAATCACCTTCCATTCGCAGCAGGTCGCAAACGTGGCTTATGTTCTGGCACGGCTTAGCAGAAATTCCGGCGTTTTGAAGCACTTTAATTGCCCCAGCCGCATCGTTTCCGACCGGTGCTAGGACAAGGACGGAGTGAGACATCGGTCGCCTTTAGTTGCAACAGCTTGCCGCTCTCATTTTTCCTGATCTTCCATGTTTCCAGAACCTGGTTCCAAGATCGGAACTCCTGTAAGCACGCCCCTAAACTGAAGGAGCGGCTTTCCAACCGATAACCCGTTTGCCGTCACTTTGAATTCGCGAATGGTGCTCTCGTGGACTCCGGTACGTTTCTTCGCTACCGATATCGCTTGGCGGATTGCGCCTCCAGCTTCGAAATGGCGCAGAATTAGAACCGTATCAGCTAAATAGGTCAGATCCATTGAGGATCGAAACTCATTGACAAAACCGGATTGAGCAAACACGACTATGGTGACCACCCCGAGTTGGCCCAGGTAGGAGAGCATGCCATGAAGCTGCAAATCCAGCATCTTGGTATCCTGCATCGCTTTACTGTATCCATTCAGACTGTCGACGATTACCATGCGCACGTCGTTCTGTTCTACCAGATGCAGTAACGAATGCGCAAACTGTCCCGGCGAGAGTTCTTTGGGATCGGACCTCTGAACGTATAACAATTCACTGACAACAAACGGTCGAAGATCGATGCCGAAGGATGTCGCCTTCGCGAGATAAAGATCCAAGTTTTCATCAAAAATAAATAGCGCCACTCGTTCGCCTCGCATCAGGGAAACGTAAGCGTAAGTGATCGCGAGGCTTGATTTGCCAGTGCCGGAAGGGCCCATCAACAGGTTGCTTGTTCCTCTGTCCAATCCGCCCCCAAGGAGAGCGTCTAAACCTTCAACCCCGCTCGTGACAGGCTCGCGTGCAAAATCGCGCGGACGCCCTCTGGTTGCGATTCTTGGAAACACTTTGATTCCACCAGTTTCGATCACATAATCGTGCGGACCGCCCAAAAAATCGCTTCCACGAATTTTTCGAACGGTTAACTGCCGGCGTTCTGCGGTGTAGGGCAACTCATCGAGACGCAAGGCGATAACACCATGACAAACACTTTCCAGCTGCCGATCATCTTTGGATTGAGCCGTGGTGAGATCATCCAGCAGTATGGTCGTACAACCATGAGCGCCTAGAAATTGTTTAACGCTTAAGATTTGGCGTCGATAACGCAGCGCGCTCTGTGAAAGAAGGCGCAATTCGGACATGGAATCAATAGCGACGCGCGCAGGTTTGAGACGTTCAACTTCGTCAAAAACTATTTTTGTGACATCGTGAAGTTCAATATCTGCGGGGTCAAAAAGCGTGCTTTCGGCTTCTGCTGTGAGTTGCTGAGCAAAGTTTGAGAGTTCCAGGACACCAATGCTGTCCAGTGACCACCCGTGTGAGCGCGCGACCGCCAGCAACTCTTGACGAGTTTCGGAAAATGTAACGTAAAGACAGGCTTTCCCCTTACTGGTTCCCGCCAAAAGGAATTGCAAAGCCAGTGTGGTCTTGCCAACTCCAGGATCACCCTGAATTAAGTACAGGGCGTTAGCAGGAAAGCCTCCTCCTAGAATCTGATCAAGACCGCTGATACCTGTGTCACAATGTGCCAAGGCTGGCGCTTCCGTACTCATTCGAATTTCATCTGTAGCAGGTGAGACTCGCAACATTTACTCGCTCGAAAGGTTTTGTCGACACAATCGTCAGCTAGCACCTGTTTGACGGCATTTCCAAAGTTTGGAAGGCCCATCCGCCATTCCGTCACTCAGATTCCATGAATCTGATGTGGAATGACCTGACCAAACCTAAACTAAAGGCAGAAACGATTGCGATATCTATGCCTGCGCTAGACCTGAAAGTTATGGGATAAACCGCATTTTTTTAAACTGACTGAAAAGTCGCACCAACATTTCTTCCGTGCTTACCCATTCAAAAAAACCGAACTGCCGAGATTTCGTAGTGTCCGACATAACGTCGTACTCGATGTTGAAGATAGACTCTGCAAAAGGCCACGCTGCGGCCTCCTGAAAAGAGTAGTCTAGGAGATTGTACCTTTTAACGAGCTTTTTCCAGACTACCTCCTTGTCCGACATAAATTCCGAAAGCGGCAAACGCAATGGAGGGGCGCATTCCATCTTGAAAAATTCGGCCAACCGCGGCCAGAGGCTCTCCCAACGGACAAAATCTCCATTGGTGATATTAAATGCTTCGCGGTCACAGCGCTCGTTCTCTCCTGCCCAAACGATGGCTTTGGCAAGAAGATTGGCATCTGTCATTTCCACTAACGGATGATATGCAGTGGTTGAACCTGGAAACCGAAACGGCAATTTCATCTCCTGGCAGAGAGCAGCATAAACGGCAATGACGGTAGCCATGTTCATAGGATTTCCGACTGCGAAACCGCAAATGCAGGACGGCCTTAACGCGGTCCATGACCATGGCTTGCCTTTGGAATGTTCATCCAGGTAATCTTCTTGATTGTAATAGAAATTTGGCGGCAAATGGCGCGGATCGCTCTCTTTTGCAGGCGTTTTGTAAGGGCCTAAATGCGCACCGTAGAATTTCGCGCCTTCAATTAGAACTGCCTTTCTGAAACTGGTTGAGGATCGTTCCACAGTTTCAACAAGGTTCACGAGCATTGCCAGGTTTGGCCCGATCTCATCGACGAAATTGGCTGCCGGTTGCAAGGCTGCGAAAAAAAGGTGCGTAATATCCTTCATCCCGCTCAGCTGAGATTCAACCCCGGAGCGATTCAAAAGATCGACTCCGAGATATTTGGCAGTAGTAACAAATTCTGGACTGCGTCGAGACAGCCCGACGACTTCCCAGTCGCCAAGCGAAAGAAGGTGGCTGACCAGAGCGCGTCCAGTGACCCCGAGCGCCCCCGCTACTAAGGCCTTTTTCATTAGTCTAATCCTGATTACAATCCTTGTCGGGTGCGAGCACAAATCCGGGAGACAAGTGAGCGCGCTGGGACTTGTCGGGAATGCACGCCGCGTGAAAAGTGGTTCGCTGGAGGTTCGATCGAGCGGCCTTAAAATGGCTTGATTCGTCTTACCTGTGGACCCAATCCCAATACCGAATTCCCGGACTGACGTCTTTGATTTCTTTAGGACCCTTCATCTGCACCAAGAACCGAAAGGTACCTGCCTGTCCGCTACCATACCCAGCTTCGGGTTAGATAATCGGTCATTGCGAGGACAAACAGAATACCGAACCAAAGTAGGCCTGCACCTGCCCACAGCCAGGATACTTGAGTCAGACTTCCTAGCTCCATGAAGTAGAAAACAATGATGCCAACACTCACGAAGGCAACAAGCATTATGCCTAACACTTCGAACCCACCCAAACGAACGAAAGACAAACCTGCAGACACTAGAACCAGCCCTGTCAGTACAGAAAATAAAATACAAAATTTCCTGACGGACGATTGTAGTGCTTTTGTTCCTTTTAACTTCCTATTCATCGGCCTCCAAGCAGATAAAGAGTTGGAAAAAGCAATGTCCAAATAATGCCAACGAAATGCCAGTAGAGCGCTGCCACCTGTAAAGGTCCATAACGCTCAGCGTGAAGACGGTTAATCATAATAAGCAGCATCATGCATACGATCACTCCCAAGCCGATCGTTAAATGCAAAGCGTGAAAACCTGTCATAACAAAATACAGCAAAAAGAACATCTGCACATGGCCCGCTTCTGGACCAATGAACTGGAAAGAACCTCCTGGCACAAGATGTTCATGCCACGCGCGAAAATATTCGGAACCTTCAAGTCCAAGAAAGATCAATCCGCACGCGAGCGTCCCAAAGCATGCCAAAAAACTGAGGAACCGGTCTGAGTTGCGGAGCGCCGCTAAGCCGATGCTCATTGCCAATGTGCTGGCTAGAAGGGCGACTGTTCCTGCTATTCCTGATAACAGGTCCAAGTGCCTGGCTGCGGTCGCAAATCCTACCGGATAAGCGTGGCGCAAGACGGTGAAAGCTAAAAAGAGTCCGCCGAAAAAGAGGCACTCTGTTGAGATAAAAATCCACATTCCGAGGTTCGAGGTCTCGCGCTGTTGCGTTAGATCCTCAAACTGTTCTTGTAGTCCGGCTGTCTGTGTTTGCGCCATTGCTGACGGTTACTAACTAATAGGCGGATAGTTATATGGGTCTTCGATTTGCACCGGAATCACTTCAAAATTATGTGTAGGCGGGGGCGAATCAGTTTCCCATTCAAAGCCCTTTGCGTCCCAAGGGTTAGGACCCGCTTTTTTGCCGTACTTGACCGACCAAATTAAATAGATGAGCGGCATCAGGTAACCAACGCCAAGGATGCTGGCCCCGGCTGTAGACAAAACGTTGTACACTTGGAACTGGTCCGGGTAAGCGTGATATCGCCGAGGCATTCCGAGATAGCCCAGAAGAAACTGAGGAAAAAAAGTTAGATTAAATCCGATGAACATGATGATAGCTGCCAGCTTTCCAAAGAACTCGGGGTACAAACGACCGGTAATTTTGGGCCACCAGAAATGCAGGCCGCCCATGAACGCCGTTACCATTCCTCCTACCATAATGTAGTGAAAATGAGCGATGACGAAATAGGTGTCATGAACGTGCACATCGATTCCCAAGGCGGCCAGGAAAAGTCCTGTCATACCGCCTGCTGCAAAAAGGCCGATAAAGCCGACTGCATAGAGCATTGGCGTATCCAGCCGAATCGATCCACGATACAGTGTAGTCGTCCAGTTAAATACCTTGATTGCGGATGGTACAGCGACCAGGTAACTCAGGATAGAAAAGGTCGCCGCGGAATAGACCGATTGGCCGGCTACAAACATATGATGTCCCCAGACCAGAAAGCCCAGCAGGGCGATCGCCATGCTGGCGAATGCAACGAATTTATATCCGAAAACTCGCTTACGGGAAAAAGCGCTTACAAGCTCGCTTACTACACCCATGCCCGGCAAAACCATGATGTAAACAGCAGGGTGCGAATAGAACCAGAACAGATGCTGAAACAGTAATGGATCTCCCCCCAGTGCCGGGTTAAATACGCCGACACCGAAAACTCTCTCCACCGCAAGCAAGCACAGCAAGATAGCCAGCACCGGGGTTGCAAGGACCAGGATCACGCTGGTGGCATATAGAGACCAAAGAAACAGGCGTAACCGGAACCACGTAATCCCCGGCGCGCGCATTTTATGAATTGTTGCTATAAAATTTAGCCCGGTAAGTATGGACGAGAATCCCGAAATAAAAATCCCCAACGCCATGATAACGACGTGAGTGTTCGAATAGGTGCTGCTGTAAGGAGTGTAGAAGGTCCAGCCTGTATCAACTCCACCGACAAGCAAGGCGTATAGGGCAACGAGGCCGCCAATCACAAAAAGGTACCAACTAAGCAGGTTCAGCTTCGGAAATGCCAAATCGCGAGCTCCGATCATTAACGGAACCAGGAAATTCCCTAAAACACTAGGTATCGACGGAATCAGAAAAAACCAGACCATCAACACACCATGAAGCGTAAACAGCTTATTATAAGTTTCGGCCTGTACCAGGTCGCCCCTCGGTGTAAGCAGGTTCAAACGCATTGCCGCGGCGGCGACAGCCGCGATAGAAAAGAAAAAAATGATAGTGAAAAGATAGAGCAACCCGATTCGCTTGTGATCCGTAGTGAAAAGCCACGAACCAAGACCCGTGTCAGTAAGATAAGAGCCGCGCCGCGTTATATTTTCTACTTCGATTACCTCTAGACCGTTAATCATGCTCAGCCTCCTACCTGTCAGTGCTTTTGCTAAGGCTTTTTATATAGCTTATTAATTGGGTTAACTCTTCTTCGCTTACCCGGTCTTTGAAACTCGGCATAATAGGATCATAACCGGCCGCTATCTGGAGCTCGGGCTGCAGAATTGAGTCTCTGATGTAACGCTCGTCCGCTGTTACGACTTGTCCATTCTGTAGCGGTACGGGGCTGCCATATAAATTGTTCAACAGCGGCGCACGTACAGACGCATTAACGGCATGACAGCCACTACAGCCCAGCGAGCGAAAAAGATTCGCTCCGGACAAAGCCATAGCAGGTTCGGTTGTTCCTGATGACAACCATTCCTCATAATCTTGTGGTGTCTGGACTATCACCTGACCTATCATGTTTGCATGATAGGTCCCGCAATATTGCGCGCAGAATATCGGAAAAGAGCCTGTCTTGGTGCCGGCAAACCATTGTGTCGTATAGGTGCCCGGCAGCACATCTTGTTTGACTCGGAATGCAGGAAGAAAAAAATCGTGGATCACATCTTGTGACGTCATGATCAATCTGATTGTCCGACCAACCGGAACGTGCAATTCATTGATTTCACGTTTCCCCTGCAGATGTTGGACTTTCCACATCCATTGCTTGCCAATCACATAAATTTCCGTTGCGTTCGAGGGGCTTTGGTTCTTCTTGAAGTAGAGTGTTGCGCCCCATCCAAACATACCGAGAAAAATAAACATTGGAATGACAGTCCAGGCAGTTTCAAGTGGTAAGCTCGAGTCCGGGATGGGCGTCCGGTCTACTTGCGCATTGCGCCGGTATCTTGCAAGGCAGTACAGAATAGTGACCGCTACCAGCGCCAGGATCGTTCCCGTAATCGCAAGGAGCGTTAAAAAAAGTGCATCTACTTGACCAGCTAGACTGGAAGCCTGATCTGGACCGAACTGGAATTGTGCTATTATGTACGCCCCAACCATTATAGCTTGTCTTTCACGGAGTGCTGAGGCGACAATCGCACGATAAACAGCACTAACCCGACAAGGGTTAGAATCGCTCCAGTTCGCAGCGCCAGAATAACAACGTTTCCTACGGGACCCGAAATCGGGTTATGCGCAAAACAGAGCAAAACCAGATTGTCTACCGGCGCAGAAACCTTCAGAGCACGTGCTGCTGTCAACATGTCCGCGAATTTGCGGGATGGAAAACTTACGCCCAGCATATATCCGTCGACTCGTCCCTTGGGGGTCAAAAACACAAGGCCACTTGGATGTATAAATTGTTTCCCGCCCTCGTCATATCGATAGTGGAAGCCGATTGCTTCAGCAATCTTCTGAATCGATCCAGCGGTTCCAGTCAGAAAATGCCAGCGCTCAGCAGCCGGTGGCCAACTATAGCTACGAAGATAGTTCGCTTTTTTTTCGGAAGCCAGCTGCGGGGTTTCTTGAGGATCAATACTGATGAAAACAAAATCGAAATCACGCATGACGGAATTCGGTGGAAACTCTTGAAGGGTTGCAACCAATGCGTTCAGAACAACACCGCACAGCATTGGACATCCGTAATAGCCCATAGCCAGCACGACCGGCTTCTTATGGAACACCTCCCCTAACTTGATCGAGTGATCCTGGCCATCTACAAAAACAGCATCCGTAGGTATAGCGCTCCCTATGTTTTGATCGAACTTCACCTCACGATTGACATCTGAACGAGGGTCACTGGCAACAGAAACAGCGTTGACAGTTTGCAGACCGGCCATCAGGAAAATAAGACTGAACCATTTCGAAATGTGTTGAATCAGGTGGTTGTTCATGGACGCACCTTTTGTTTTTGTGCGGCGGCCGGAGATATCTTGACTGCAGCACCTTTTTGCCTTTGAACCTCCACTTCCGTCGGTCCCAATTCAGTTGGGCGCACGGGCAATCCTCGCTGCACAATCAAGGCCATAGCCTGTTCGATAGGTATCCGCACAATACCTTTGGAACGATCAATCCAACCGCCAGAATTGAGAGTCCGATTTTCTCTATTCTGATAGTTTACCAGATCGTCGCGCGGATTTACTTGCAGCCTGGGTGACGGAAACCTTTCGCTTTCATTTGCCTGCTGCGGGCGAATCTCGCC
>JAFAXJ010000518.1 GCA_019241095.1 Verrucomicrobiota bacterium
AAAAACGGAATCGATTTCGGAGTATCTCCTATTCCGGGAATCGATGGCAAGCCGGGCCGGCCGTTTATAGGTGTTTCGGCTGCTTACCTTAATCGCTCAAGTCCTAACCTGGATATTGCCAGAGAATTCATCGAACAATATCTCGTCTCTGACGAAGGATTAGCGGCGTTGAACGACGGTAAATCAATCGGCATTCCTGCTTCAACCAAGTTGTATGAGCAAGTGGCGAAAGAAAATACACTCTTAGAAGGTCTAAGAACTTGCGCCGAGCATGGCCAGGTTATGCCAAACGTGCCAGAGATGGGCCGATTTTGGACTGCGGTTGGCGGTGCACTGCAACTGGCAACAAACGGGCAGGAAACAGCTCAAAAAGCCTTGGATGATGCTGCCTCAACTATGCGCAAGCATTGATTCGAAGGTAGTATCACAATTGGTGTGCGCATGAATCTTCTATGAAAGCGATCGTTTACGATGCTCCGAGGACATTTCACTATAAGGATGTACCCGAACCCGACATACTGCCGGATGAAGTCTTGATTCGGATTCACGCCTGCGGTCTGTGCGGAACTGATTTGCATATTCACGAAGGGGAATTCAGCCCGAACTTCCCGTTAATTCCAGGCCACGAGTTCACTGGGGAGATCGTGGCCGCCGGTGCGGCGGTTCAAGGCTTGCAGAAGGGTCAACGAGTTGTCGCAAACAGTAACCAGGCCTGCGGCAAATGTTTTTACTGTTTGAGAGGGCAATATCTTTACTGCAAGAATCTCAATGCTTACGGGGTGACTCGCAACGGGGGGTTTGCTGAATATTTGCGTATCAAAGCCGATCGAGTATTCCAAATTGATCATCTGTCGTACCGGCAAGCCATCATGGTTGAACCGACTTCGTGTGCGGTCCATGGGATTGAAGTCCTGGCAATGGAACCTGGAAGCGACGTACTTTTATATGGTGCCGGACCTACAGGACAAGTGCTAGCGCAGTTACTGAAACTGAACGGCGCCGGACGTCTTGTTGTCGCTGCTCCACCGGGTCCAAAACTGGATTTGGCCGGTCGTCTCGCAGCCGATGAGACAGTCGAAATGGATCGGAAGAACGCCGAGAAACATCGAGCTCGTCTCAATGAGTTTAACGGATTCGACTATGTCATTGAGGCCACCGGCTCACCGCATGTTTTGCAAGATGCCCTTAGAACTGCTCGGAGAGGGGGTACCGTGCTTGTTTACGGCGTTTACCCCGAAAACGCTTCTGTCCAATTCAACCCTTTCGATATGTTTCGTAACGAACTGAGTATTAAAGGGTCATTCGCTCAGATCGATAGTTTTCCTCGTGCTCTTAACTATCTTGAGACGGGCAAAATCAAGGTAGACGAAATTATTAGTGATGAATTTGAGCTAAAGGATTGGGATCAAGTTCTCCAGCATGCGTGGTCGCGTAAAGGAATCAAGACGGCTCTGTTTCCTCCTGGCGCTTAGTACTGCTCGCCCTAGCATCAGCCTTTAACATTTCCGGCTTAGCCAACGTGTCGGACACCTCGAGTGACACGCGAATATTTGCTTACCACCAAGTGTTCCAGGGACCCCAATAAGGTCCCCAGCTGTACATAGCCGTGTCCTCATTGATTTCAGCAGCAGTAACCTGGTCTTCTGCGATCTGCTGTTGCAGCGATAACTGTCTGTATCTCTGGTATTCAACTTCGCTACCGATATAGACGAGATTTTTCTGTTTGTCCGCATAGGTATACAGCACCTTTCCGTTGCGCACGCGTCTTTCTACTCGGTAGGGCATCATCCTGTTGAACATTGCCTGCTGCTCAGCAGTCGCTGGCGTACGGCTCCGAAATCCGGCAGCTGAAAGGAGCGATTCTTTGTTTCCGGATTCATAAGAGGCGCAACCGTTCATAAGGGCTGAAGCCATAAAAACGATTAAGATGTGCTGGAGAAACGTTTTCATTGCTATGTTGACAATTTTCTAGTTACGGGTGGAACATTGCAAGACTGAAACACGTGTTGAAAGGACAGGTTTTACAAACCACTTGCGGTACAAGGTCTGTATGGTTACGTACTCCCTCCCCGCTCGGGTGGTGAAATGGCAGACACGTACGTTTGAGGGGCGTATGC
>JAFAXJ010000597.1 GCA_019241095.1 Verrucomicrobiota bacterium
CTGAAAAATGCGGGCGAGACGCAGAGCCGATCTAAGGGAAAAGCCTTGCTCCAACACGATCGAGTTGACCGCATTGAGCAGATTACCTTCTTCTTCGGTCAGCACCAGCGAGTTCGGCTCCGTTAACGATACTTGGATGCACCTGGAACGAATTGTTTCGAGTAAAGCCTCCGGTAAATCTGTCAGCAAAAAAAGGATGCAATGGGCAGGAGGTTCTTCCAAAGTCTTGAGGAAAGCATTAGCTGCTTGAGGCATCAAACGATCCGCCTCGTTCACAATTCCAAATTTCAAAGATGCGCTTCCAGCGCGCATTCTGAGTGCTCCTTCTAAATTCCGAATTTGTTCGACCAAAATCCTTCGAGATTTGGATTCAGGCTCGATTTCATGAAAGTCCGACAGATCAGCAGAGGCGCCATTGGCAGCCACGTAAAAATCCCGAACCAAAGCATACCTCCCGCCATGCTCATTGCCTGACAACAAATAGGCATGAGCGAGTCGGCCGTGGTCGCGCGCCCGTTTCAAACAACGGAGCGCTTGTTCAACTGAAAAAGCCATTCACTACCCTCCAGATCTCTTCTTCGACCTGATCTGCGCTTTGGGTCGCGTCGACGACGATAATTCGATCAGGTTCAGATGCTGCAATCTCAAGATATCCTTTGCGAACAAGTCCAAAAAACGATTCGGACATTCCTTCAATGCGGTCCGATCGGTTTACGGGTCGCACCCGGCGCAGTTGTCTCCTCCGAGAAGTCTCTAAATCAACATCAAGAAGCAGGGTGCGATCCGGCTGGCATTCCTGAACAACAAACTGGTTCAGATTCCGGATGAATTGGCAATCCAAACCGCGCCCATATCCCTGATAGGCGAGAGTCGAGTCATAAAAGCGGTCCGACAACACAATAGATCCATTTTGAAGGCTAGGCAAAACGATTTCATCTACCAACTGGGCGCGACTTGCCGCAAACAGAAGCAACTCGGTTCTGGAGCGCATAGACTGAGCTCCTGCGTGATGGAGAAGAAGATGACGCAAGGCCAAGCCAATTTCCGTAGAGCCGGGATCTTGGACGCAGACCACCCGCCTGCCAGCTTCAAGCAGTCGCTGCTCAAGCCGCCGGAGTTGAGTTGATTTGCCGCAAGCCTCTCCCCCCTCGAAGGTGATAAACACGCCCGCCACTCTAAACGCGATATCCGCACTCATCTGCGAACACAATTCGAATCTTCTCTCGAGCAAATTCGCCTAAAGACCGAGTCCTCGTCCTTATAGTTACTCGCCCCCGTTCTTTTTACTTTTGTATCTGTGACCAGTCACAAGGCTTTCAGCCGCTCGCCTCCAAACGTTTTCCAGCTGCTCTCGACCCATATGGCATGGTATCGGTAATGCATGTCGCAATATTGGCTGGTGAAGCAGGAGCCGACAGCTTATTCGTGGGACCAGTTCGTAACGGATGGAAGAACGGAGTGGACCGGTATCCGAAATTTCCAGGCAAGAAACCATCTGCGGGCCATGAAGGTCGGTGACAAAGTCTTGTATTATCACAGTGTTAATGGGAAAGCCGTCGTCGGCGTCGCGGAAGTCAAAAAGGAAAATTATAGAGATCCGACAGCTGCGGAAGGAGACTGGTCAGCAGTGGAACTTGTGCCGCTTCATCCTGTCAGGCCGCCAGTCACGTTGGAGCAGATCAAAAAGGTGCCGCAACTGGCGGATATCCCGCTCCTACGACAATCCCGGTTATCTGTAATGCCCCTCACCAAGGACCAATTCGAGAAGATCCTTTCTCTATCGACCCGCTGATCTCGGGATCTGAGTTGCCTCCTTAACTGTAGAGCGCGCAAAATAACCAAGCTTCGGTTTGCACCGCCAAACCGGAAAAGCTAAGTCAATGTTTGATGATGAGAAAATTGGGCGAGATTGCGGATTTTGTTGGTGGTGAACTGACCGGGGATCCATCAGTCGTGATACAACGAGTGGTACATCCCGCGTTGGCTCGAAATGCATCGGACCTTGCCCTTGTTCTGTCTGGCAATGCAGTTTCATTTTTGAAATCCGGACAGGTCCAGAATGTCGTTATGCCCCCTGATATCGAAGGAGGAAGAGCGGTGAACCGCATCACGGTAGATCGCCCAAGGCTTGTTCTGGCTAAGCTGATGCAACTGTTCGAACGCCCGCCCTTTGTGGAGCCTGGGATTCACCATTCCGCGGTGATCGACAGAACCGCCATCCTTGGTGCGGAAGTCGCTATCGGGCCATATTGCTGGATCGGACCAAGAAGCAGTATTGGCAATGGTTGTCGATTGATAGCTCACGTCAGTGTTGGCGCCGATAGTATCGTTGGCAGCTCCACACTTTTGCATCCTGGGGTGCGCATTGGAGATCGTTGTGAGATCGGATGCCGAGTTATCATCCAGCCAAACGCAGTGATTGGCGGGGATGGATTCGCCTTTGTAACACCCGAACCAGGAAGTGTCGAGTCGGTGCGATTGACTGGCGAAGTGCGCAGTTTTAATCGTGAAATCGTTCGCATCAATTCTATTGGTCACGTGGTTATAGAAGACGATGTAGAAATCGGCGCTGGTACCTGCGTGGATCGTGGTACTCTGGGCGAAACCCGCATTGGGCAAGGATCCAAATTAGATAATCTCATTCAGGTCGGCCACAATGTGACAATTGGTAAGAATTGTCTGATCGTCGCACAGGTTGGTCTAGGGGGCAGTTCTAAGATTGGCGACCGAGCCGTGGTTGGCGGCCAGGCCGGGTTGCCCGATCACCTGACTATTGGCGATGATGCCGTTGTCCATGCGCAAGCCGGAATAACAAATCACGTTCCACAACGCGCAGTGATTATTGGCTCCCCGGCGCAGCCGAAACGAGACTTCCTTGAACGCGAAATTTACCTCAAGCGGCTACCGGCCCATTCGAAAGCGATTAAAGAACTGAAACGGCAGATAGCCGAACTTCAGGCGAAGGTCGAACAGATGCCGCCAGATCCATGATCCACCGTGCAATCGGGTGTTTGACATCCTTTTTGCGATTGAGAATGCGACACCGAAGCAATCGTTTTCCGGCGACCGCGCCCTGAAAGAACCCTGCTGTTTACCAGGAGACTAGCGTGGCAGAGCCTTGCCCTTACGCTGCGGAGGGTGCCCCGTTCCGAAAGGCGTGGCGCCTGGTTGAACATGCCATTTCACGGTACAACCTTTGGCCGAGTCGGCAATTGACATGCCAGGAGTCCTGCGTACCCTACCTCCCTCTTATGAATGTGGTGATCACACATCCGAAGCACTTTTTGTTCTTGGATAGGCCTGCATTCGCAGGTCCGTTGAACAGTGCTATTTTAGAGACGGGGATGATTGCTGCATAACCGCCTGAATTCTGTGGCTGAGTCGATTTTAGAAGTGTTTGAAAAAATGGGCGCGCTCTTGCACGGCCATTTCATTTTGAGTTCCGGTTTGCATAGCCGCCAGTACTTTCAATGTGCACTGGTCCTTCAGCATACTGAACTTGCTGCCGCTATTTGCCATCAATTAGCCAACAAGCTAGCTCACATTCGCGCCGACTCGATCATTTCGCCGGCCCTGGGCGGGATCATTGTCGGACAGGAAATGGGGCGAAGCTTACAAAAACGGCATATCTTCGTAGAAAAAGAAGGCGGCAAACTGGCTCTACGTCGAGGATTCCAGATATCGAACGGCGAACGATTCATCGTTGCTGAAGATGTAGTAACACGCGGAACAAAGGTTCAGGAGACAATTGATATTGTCAGAAGCCATGGAGGACAGGTAGTGGGGGTAGGTTGCCTGGTAGATAGATCCGGAAACAGAAAACCTGATTTCGGCTGCCACTTCGAAAGCTTGGCGCGGTTGAATATTGAGACTTTCACACCAGATCAGCTGCCAAGAGATTTGGCACAGATCCCGGTTTATCGGCCGGGGAGTAAATAACGAGGAGATTTTCCAATGGTAAGCTGGAT
>JAFAXJ010000104.1 GCA_019241095.1 Verrucomicrobiota bacterium
TGACGCGCCAGTTTATCGGCTTCCAGAATATCATCTAAGAGCGGCGTCGCCAAATTTTCACAATTTTGAAGTGCTCGATCCACAAGCTGCCAGATTTGTGAAAAGAAGATCCTGTCATCGAGAAATGCTTGGACAGCAATTTCGTTCGCTGCATTCAAAACTGCCGGCATGACTCCGCCGCTTTGTCCGGCTTGGCGCGCCAGATCAAGCGCCGGGAATGCCTTGTATCTCGGCTCCTCAAATTCTAATTTAGCAACTTCAGCAAGATTCAACGATTTTCTCCGGCCCGGGACGCGATCTGGCCAGGTTACGGCGCTCTGGATTGGAATGCACATGTCCGAGGGACCGAGCTGTGCAAGCATTGAGCCATCAACGAATTCCACTAGAGAATGGACTATGCTTTGAGGATGTATAATGACTCGTACTTTCTTTATCGGCACATTGAATAGCCAGCACGCTTCGATCATTTCCAGGCCTTTGTTGAAGAGCGTCGCTGAGTCAATCGTGATTTTTTGACCCATTTTCCAGGTGGGATGATTCAGAGCCTGAGCTTTTGAAACATTGGCGAGCTCCTGTTCCGGAAGGGTCCGGAAAGGACCGCCAGAGGCGGTCAGGATTAAGCTTTTTATCTCTTCAGGGGAGCGTCCTTCAAGACACTGGAAAATGGCGCTATGCTCGCTATCTACTGGGAGTACATGAGCTCCATGCCGGTGAGCGGAACTCATTACAATTCCTCCCGCCATGACGAGAATTTCTTTGCTCGCGACCGCAAGATCCTTGCCGCAAGACAAAGCTGCGAGGGAAGGACGAAGACCGCCCGTACCAACAATCGCGACCAGCACAAGATCAGAGCCGGGAAGAGTTGCTAAGCTAGTCAGCCCATCTTCGCCAAGAAAGATCTCGGGACTGTAATGAAGAGCGCTTTTGAGCTGATGTTGCCGAGCCGGATCAACAAGGCATATTCCCTTCGGGCGCAGCCTGTTGGCCAGTTCTGCCAACTGCTCAGCACTTTGATTCGCAGCCAAGCCGACAATCTCCATCCTGTCTGGGACCGTTTCGGCCACTTTGATAGCACTCGCGCCGATTGAGCCGGTTGCTCCCAAAAGGATGACTTGGCGTTTTCTCATCGAGTTAAAAATCTTAGATAAAAGAAAAGCAGAGGACCTGTAAATAAAAGGCTGTCTATCAGATCCAGCATACCTCCAATACCAGGTAGAACTGCGCCCGAATCTTTCACCCCGGTGCTCCGTTTTATAATTGACTCACCGAGATCGCCTACCATTGCAGCTATGCCCAGTAACATACCTAAGCCAATCGCATGTAGCAGATTGAGATAAGCAAATTGACTAGGCATCACCTTTACCACGACTACGCTCCCAAGCACGGCAAATACTAGCGAGCCGGCAAAGCCTTCCCACGTTTTTGCAGGGCTGATATGCGGCATCAAGGGATGTCTTCCGATTCGGCTGCCAACCAGATATGCACCCATGTCTGCAAATTTAGTTACGACCACGAGATACAAAACATAAAATTGGCCTACGGTATGGCCTGCAGGGTCGCGCGGTATGACATACACAATCTTCGTAAGAAAATTGAAAAGCCAAGCCACATAGAGCAGTCCGAAAAGAGTGTAAGCCATTGTTTCAAGCGGCGTGTTCTTTATAGTCGGACGGAACATTTGTCGTGCGAATACGCCAAAAAGAAACACAAGCAGCACAAACATTTCGAAATCGTAGGCCGAAGACTGGTTATTTGTGCGCAGCGCGAAAAAGCTTCCGACAAAACAGGCCGCACCACAAATGATCCCAAAGACTTTGAAGCACGGCAATCCAGAACGCTCGATCATTCGAAAGTACTCCCACAGCCCGGCGATGCCTAGAGTTGCGATAAGCACCAGAAAGACGATTTCGTTTTCGGAAAAGATGACGTAAAACGCGATGAGCCACATGGCCAACGCGCTGATTAACCTGCGAACGAACCGATTCACGCCAGCCGCGCTTTAATAGCACCAACTTTGTCCTGAAAAAAGTCGAGCTGCTCCTTCAATGGCAGATGACGTCTCGATTCGGCGATGCAGAAGCTCTCGAGCGGAGTGAAAACCTGGCTGACCTCCAGATAAAATGCATCGATCGCGTGACGCAACTGCGTCTCCATAGCTCGAGCAAGTTCCTCACGCTTTTCGTCCATTCGTACTCTGTATTCCCGCAGAATTTTCCGGCGCCGCCAAACAGCATAAAGCGTTCCGGTGAGCGCGGCGATGCCGGCCACTGTTCCGGTAAAATCCAATATTGCTGTATGGGTAAGCGCTGCAATGATTGTGGCGACTCCGCCAGCTGCTGCAACGCTTGTCGGAACGCGGAGCCATCTGGCAGTTTCACCAAACAAGCTCTGCAGCTGCTGTTTTATTCGCGCATCAGACATTTGCTCAAACAATGTTAACTGCAAGCGCTGCAAAACGACCTGACGCTGAGTCAGAAAGCCAGGAGCTGCTGCTCGTACCTGCTTCTTGGATTCGGCTTCAAATTGAATGCTAACCTGTTCCTGCAAATTCTGCCAAATCGCGCGAAGATCGTTTTCTAAAAGGGTGAGAGCCTGTTCGATTCTTGTTTGGACCTCTTTTTTGACATCCGCTTCTACCTGATCCTGAAAATCCTTTTCCCACCGGCCTCCGGAAAAGATCATCTTAAACGTCTGGCCGACCGTTAATCGATCTTCCAACAGAGCTTCGCCGCGCTCGCGACACCCATCATAAGCGCGTTCTATTTCCCGAATAAAACCGCCGATCTGTCTTTGAGTTTGCTCTTTTCTCACGTCAAAAGAAGATCGGATTGATGCTAATTTGTCCTGGTCGGATTTGAGAAGATCCAATGCTGCCTGGATTCGATTTTTTAAGTTATCAATAAAAACCAGCGTAGTCTGTGCGATCGATCGCAGCTTGCTGCCACGCTCATTGCTATCAATCACAGTTGCTTGGATCC
>JAFAXJ010000210.1 GCA_019241095.1 Verrucomicrobiota bacterium
GCCGCCCAGGAGGAGAGATCTACGCAGCCGGTCTGGCTGCGGTAGCAGAATGTGAACACCGGGACAAAATTACGTTTCAGGCTCATGGAATGGGCTTGGTTGCCCATGAGATGCCGCACCTTACCGACAAAGGCGACCATCCATATCCGGGAACCCATATTCAAAAGCCTTTAGAGGCCGGAATGGTGATTTCAATCGAAACATCGGTGAAAGATCCGGAGGTCGGGTTTGTTAAGATTGAGGATACTGTGGCAGTTACCGATTCAGGATGGGAGGGTTATGGCGATTGGGGTCGAGGCTGGAACGAGGTCCCGGCTTAGCACCTTGAGGCATGCGAAAACCTTGAACAGTTAGCATTAGGTTCCCTTGTATGAACGTCTGAGGACAGATCATGCGTACAATAAAGATGAGATTCCTCCCAAAAATTTCAGGACACAACCTTGGATGGATCCTGAGCGCGGGTTTCAGGCGTGCGAAGTGCAGGACTCTCGATGTAAAACGCATAGTCTGGAGACTTTGGTTGTACGGGTTCTTCGTTGTCGGCTTCGCAGCTTGCAGCCAGAAACCGGCGTCAACTACGCATGCAGCGCCGAAAAACGTTTTGGTTACCAGAGTCCGCACGATGGATGTGCCGGTTCAGATCCACCAATTTGGCCGGATTGTATCTCCTGAAACCGTGAATGTTCAACCCCAGGTTAGCGGCAGAATCACCGAAGTACACTTTGTGGAAGGTCAAGATGTAAAGAAAGGCGACCTGCTTTTCGTAATAGATCCGAGGCCGTTCCAGGCAACTCTGGCTCAATCGGAAGGCCAATTAACTTCGGATCAGGCTCAGCTTGCGCTTAACCAACGTAATTTGCAGCGTGATCAGCAGATTGGGACACAACATTTTGTTTCCGAACAGCAAATCGATATCGACAAAGCAAACGTCTCCAATTTTCAGGGCGCAGTAGCCAGAGACCAGGCTTCTATCGACCTGGCAAAGTTGAATTTGGAATATTGTTATGTCCGGTCTCCCTGCGATGGGCGTACTGGTCGAAGGTTGGTTGACGCTGGAAATTTTGTTGCGACTGGAGGGGCAACGCTGGTGAACATTCAAAGGCAAGATCCTGTTTATTCAGAATTTGATATTTCGGAAAATGACCTCGCCCGCGTGCGGGATAGCATCGGTCAAGGTAATACTCTGAAGGTGCGTGCAACCGCACCGAATCATCTCGAATTATCCGAAGAAGGCGAACTCACCTTTCTGGATAACAGTGTTTCGACTCAGGCGGGAACAGTGCTGTTGCGCGCTACGTTGCCAAACCATGCACACCACTTGTGGCCCGGACAATACGTTAATGTGGTACTAACGCTTTCCACTCTAAAAAACGCATCGGTTGTTCCAAGCCAAACTGTTCAAATAGGCGGCAACGGCCCTTATCTTTTTGTCGTAAAACCGGATCAGACAGTGGAACAACGCTCCGTGACACAAGGCGTCCGTTATCAAGATCTGGTGGTTGTGTCTCAGGGTGTCAGTCCCGGTGAAACGGTTGTCGTCGAGGGTCAGTTAGCCCTGGGTAATGGCGCAAAAGTCAACCCGAAAGAATATCCCTGGCCTAGCGCTACACCGGCGTCCTCCTCGGCCAAACCAGATGCCAAGCTGTGACTGGCGGTGGTGACTTCACCGTTCTTTTTAACCTGTTGTGACCCATGAACTTTTCTGAGCTTTTCATCCGGCGTCCGATCATGACGCTGCTTCTAACAATCACCATTACTGTTTTTGGCATTCAGGTGTTCAGAGAACTGCCAGTGAACGACCTACCTGCGGTCGATTATCCTGTGATTCAGGTAAGCGTGACTTATCCGGGCGCAAGTCCACAGACAATGGCGAATACGTGCGCTACTCCTTTAGAAAAGCAGTTTCTGCAGATTCCTGGTTTAGAGTTGGTTACATCTACTAACCAGACTGGCCAATCTACTTTGGTTTTACAGTTCTCTTTGGACAAAAGCTTAGGCGATGCTGCGACAGACGTTCAGGCGGCCATTTCGAGAGCACAAGGTTTCCTCCCAACCGATCTACCTCAGCCACCTTCCTTTCAGAAGACTAACCCGAATGATCAGCCGATCTTTTATATAGCTCTGGTTAGCGACACGATGACCGAAGGCGACCTCTATGACTATGGCAATACTGAGTTAGGTCAGCAGATCTCTATTATCAATGGGGTAAGCCAAGTGCAGGTTTATGGCGCCAGGAGGGCGGTTCGCATTAAGGTCGATGTTAATAAAATTTCCTCCTTGGGTCTGACGATGACCGATGTCACTAATGCGGTTAACCAAAGCACTGCTTACCTGGGAGCGGGGCAGATGGACGGCGAGAATCGAACTTATCTTATCTTCCCTAGTGGGCAGCGGGCCAACGCTGAACAATATCGAGACGTTATCATCTCGCGTCCGAACGACTCTCCGGTCTACCTGAAAGACGTCGCCAAGATAGTGGAAAGTGTTGAAGACGAGCGGATCAGCAGAGTGTTCTGGGCGCGCGATTATGGGGAAGCCCCTGCTGAAGTGGTACTGGCTGTGAGCCGCCAAGCCGGCGCAAATGCTGTTAAAGTGGCTCAGGATGTTAAAAACCTTTTGCCCAGCTTTCAACAACAACTTCCAGGATCGGTTCATCTGATCCCACTGTACGACCGATCGAAAACTATTGTTGCTAACGCCGAGGACGTCGAGCAAACGCTGCTGATCGCGTTTGTTCTCGTTGTCCTTGTGATTTTCGTGTTTCTCGGGCGAGTTGCCGACACATTAATACCAGTTGTGGCATTACCGCTTTCATTGCTAATCACTTTTCTAGCAATGAGGGCGCTTAATTTCAGCCTGAACAACCTGACATTGATGGCGCTAACTCTATCGATCGGGTTCCTTGTTGATGACGCTATTGTCTTTCTCGAGAACACAGTGCGATTGATGGAATCGGGGCAAAAACCTTTAGAAGCCGCTATCAATAGCGCGCGTCAGATCACTTTTACGATTATCGCAATGACGGTCTCATTGGCAGTTGTCTTTTTGCCTTTGGTGATGGTCACTGGGATCATCGGGCGGATTTTCCGAGAATTTTCAATTACAATCATTGTTGCGATTTTCGCTTCCGGTTTAGTCTCCATCACGCTCACGCCGATGATGTGCTCAAGAATCCTCGGCGAACGCGGCCACGGTGAGAAAACCTGGATGGAAAGAAGGGTTGGCGGCTTATTTAAGGCGATTACCGGAGTTTATGGGCGGTCGCTCTATTTTTTCCTTCATCATCGCTGGATATCTGCTCTCACCTGGATCGGCTGTTTTGCTTTAACGGTTTGGGCCTTTGGGCTCCTCCCGAAGACTTTCATTCCCGTTGGAGACAGCGGTTTTATACGCGG
>JAFAXJ010000234.1 GCA_019241095.1 Verrucomicrobiota bacterium
AACCTCAAATGCACACTGAAACTGCTCTCGGGTAGCTCGAGTTGCGAGTGCGATCCCGTTTCGATTTGTCAGTGACTCAAGGATCTTTGCGACCTGTTCCGGCTTTTTCCCATCTGCATAGACCGACTCGGGCAGGCCTCGGCGAGTCATGCGTTCTACATCAACCTGAGCAAAACCGAGGTCAACGGTACTTCCCATAAAAGTTCAACCACCAAGAGGAATACTAGTCTCCGCGGAAGAACCTAGCCAAAGTCGCATCGGCACCATATCAGAACGCTGAAAACCGTTTTTGGTAAAAAACACGACCGAATCCTCACCCATACGATGAGTTAGAAGAGTGATCCTCAGAAAGCTTTTTTCGCGAGCATAGTCGATTGCATATCTAAGCAGTTGAGATCCAAATCCGTGGCCTCGAAAGTTTTTATGAATGATCAAGTCCTCCAGGATAATGACAAAGCCGCCTTCTGCCGTGCTGATTGTAAAGAGAAGATTGATCATGCCGATAATCTGAGAAGCGCTCCTCAGAACGAAAACCCGGCCGCGACTAGGCTGTTCCAGAATCAGGCGAAGGCCTCGCATCTGATTATTATAATCGGGACGAAAATCGGATTCCCGGGCGAAGAGATCCATGAGCAGCTCTACCAATATTGGAAGATCCTCTATCGTCGCGGGTTCAATGCGAGTCAACTCTTGCATGCAAAGCACCATGAATACGAAAGTCTTGAAAGTTCTAAAAGCGATTTTGGCAGATCGGTGTCGAAAAACGTACACGAAGAGCGACCGATGCGCGGCCGCGGTGCATCAATTAGCAATGCAATTTGCAGTCAGCTCAGCTAAATGCTCGTGTCCGGCTTTAAAACGCTTCCCTCCTAATCTTGCGTTCTCCCAGTTTTCTCTGACAAATCGTTTTCCCAAGCAGGATCAAGGTGACGCCCTGAAATCAAGTAGTTTCGCACGTAGTCCCTCACTGCATCTTCGAGCGCAAAGCTAGGACCTAGGTAACCGACTGCACGCAGCTTTTTAATATCTGCTTCCGTGAAGTTTTGGTAATTCCGGCCAATGGCTTCCGGCATGTCAATAAACTCTATTTTAACGGGCTTATCTACCGCCTTAAACACTGCTTCAGCCAAGCTCAACCACGATTCCGCACGCCCAGAGCCCACATTGAAAATACCGTTCGCTGAACGGGTTACGGCCAAATGAATCGTCATGTCTACGGCATCTTTAACGTAAAGAAAATCTCGTTTCTGCTCTCCATCTTTAAACTTTGGATCATTACTGCGAAACAAACTTATACTTCCTCGGTTTCGAACCTGATCGAAAGCTTTACTCACTAAGCTCCGCATCTCTCCTTTGTGCCATTCATTCGGTCCAAAAACGTTGAAGTACTTCAACCCAACAAGTCTGGACAGGAGACCGCGCCGCTTAACATACAGATCGAACACTTGCTTTGAATAACCATAGGCGTTAAGCGGTCGTAGACTTTCCAGCTTCGTTTCATCGTCGGACATTCCCTTTGCTCCGTCCCCGTAGGTAGCTGCCGAAGAGGCATAAACAAATCGCGCATTGTGCTTGACAGCCCATTCGGCGAGCAGTTGTGAATAGCGATAATTGTTTTCAAGCAAATACCCGGCGTCCCGCTCAGTGGTGTTGGAACAAGCGCCTAGGTGAAATATCCAGCGGATCTCCTGGAGCGCGGCTACATCTTTATCGAGGCTTTCTAATAACGTTTCGGCGCTGACATAATCATCAAAGCGCAAGGGAGCTAAGTTGCGCCACTTCTCATCCTCACCAAGAATGTCAGATACCAGGATATTATCGACGTTCAGACGGTTCAGCGCCCATACCAGCGCACTGCCGATAAATCCGGCCCCACCGGTGACAAGTATCTTTCCTTTACCTAAGGGATTCACAATTTGAAATTATGCCCACTCGAGGTTGATTATCAGTTTCTCGCTTTTATGGCAAAGCTTCCCTACAAAGTAATTGCGCTCGTTACGGCGGCTTTCGTCATCGGATTTCTCGCTGCACTGGGATTGACGTATTTACTGAATCGCCCGACACCGGGTGAGCCGGATACGTCAGCCATCAAAAATAGTTTGCATAGTGTGGCTGACCGAGCAATTCAAATGCCAAATTTGGCGGATGCCAACATCGAACTCACGATCGACCAAACCGATTTAACAACGCAAGTAAACAGAATTAAAAGGCTGGCGGAAAAATTTGGTGGCACTGCTGTTGAAGGGATTGAGGATAAAACTGGCACGGAAGTGCTGGCACAGATCCCTCCCCAATTTTCACAAGTTTTTTTGCAAGCTATTAAAGAACCAAATATGGAGCCTGTACAACCACAACATTCCGTGAACGCCGGAACGGCCTTCGTTCAGGTCAGGTTGAAGGTCAGAGGCTGATCAAATCAGAGGCTGAGAGAACCACAAGCTGATTGAATGGTGCTGGTTACTTTTGCATTGGCTGAGGAGGGATTCGGGTTTAAAAACCGTCTGCGCGGAAAATCGAGAACTGGTCAAATTATTCAGGGCACCCTATCCGGTTCTGCTGTCGCGATTCATCATTTGGGTCTGGGTATTGCATCTGTGGAGAATTTTTCTACCCAGGTCGAAAAGCTACGGCCCGACCTCCTGATTCATTCTGGTTTTGCGGCCGGAATTAGAACATTGCTTGAGCCTGGCGATTTCGTCTTGGATATTGCCTCGTCAAAACTTTGCGAATCAAAGCTTTTTGATTGTGAAGGCAAATTTGTGCAGGTCGATCACGTTCTCGATGTGCAGCAAAAAAGAGAACTGGCGTATACGCAAAATTGCTATGCGGCTGATATGGAATCAGGAACGGTTAGCGCAATCTGTAAAGGCCTTTCGGTCCCCTTTCTGACTGCTAAGATGATTTCCGATCGGTTTGATGAGGAAATTCCAGGTATTTTTCTGGGCCGAGGGATCAATAATGTTCGAGATGTCCAGAAGGCCGTGACATTCGTCGCGCGAATGCTTGTCTTACGGAACCGGTTGGCGGATCGCATAACCGATTTAGTTGAAGCGATTGGCAATTGATCGAACTTTTATCTCGGGCCTCAGAAGCACGGTTTTCTTGCAACTTGAGCAAAGTTTCGCGACAATCATAGATGACCTTGAGTGAGCGAGCGATGAAGGCATCCAAAATCGCTGAACAGCCGGCTCTGTACAAAGTGTGCGAGGCGTGTGAGTCGATAGTGACAAAAAGAGTTGCTACGTGTCCAAGCTGCCATGGCTACCGTTTTGATGAGGATCCAGAGGCAGTCATTCAACAGGCAAAGGTCCTGGGTTC
>JAFAXJ010000237.1 GCA_019241095.1 Verrucomicrobiota bacterium
TACGTGGGTATCTAAGTGTCTTAATGCTATAGTCCAGGGTCGAAAAGTCGCTGACCGCTAATACGTTAAGAAGCTCCGTGTAGCTTCATATTCAGTGAGCTAATTCCACCGTATATTTACGGGAATTCTTGCATATATATTCTCGGGATCGTTCAGCCATTTTAAATCTCTTAATTCATGTTCGATCGACTTGATTAACAGCGTCGCTGGGTTCGCTCTGGATACTGGTGGACGGGGAACGGCGTTCATGATCTCTTTAATTTTTTCCCCTAAGTTCTTCCGCTCCGGAAATTCGAAAACGCGTGGATTAGCACCTAAACCGGTCTGTTGGGAGACATAATCGACCGCATTCATCAACCCGCCAAACTGGTCCACAAGCTTCAATTTCTCGGCCTCGACGCCTGACCAAACTCTGCCTTGCGCAAGATCGTTGACTTGCTGGACGGGCATTTGTCTCCCGCTCGAGACCCGGGAAAGGAACTGCTCGTAAAACTTATCCACCGACTTTTGCAGGATCGTCAGATCCGACTCAGGTTTCTGCACAAAAGGCGTAAACAGCGATGCTAACGGTGTAGTAGTCACCACTGAATCGGTCGTTATGCCATTATCATTCGCTATCTTTTGAAAATTAACCAGCATACCAAAAACACCAATGCTTCCGGTAATCGTCGTTGGCTCGGCAAATATACGGTTAGAGGCGGAGGCGATGTAGTAACCTCCAGATGCCGCATAGGCCCCCATTGATACTACGACTGGCTTTGCCGCTTGGGCAGTTTTCAGCTCACGATAAATCTGCTCAGACGCGAAGGCGCTTCCGCCAGGACTATTAACACGCAGCACAATCGCTTTTACGGATGGATCCACCCTTAACTTACGTATCTCTCTGGCGTATTTGTCCCCACCAATTTCCCCGGGACTTCCTTCACCATCCACAATGTCGCCTTCGGCGTACACTATTGCGACCCTAGGACCAGTTGCAGTCTTGTCTCGATTTGTTCCTTCTACCTCATCGAGATAACTGGAAATCGTTACCTGCCGGAAGGTGTTGGCCTGTTTATCCTCCCCGTACAATTTTTTGAACCGCTCAATTATTTCAGGCAATGAAACCAATTCTGTACCCAATTTGTTGTTTACGGCCACTTCAGCGTCGATGAGTCCATTTTGATTAATTAACTGCGCCAACTGGCCGGGCGCCATATTGCGAGATCGTTCAATTGATGCTTCAATCGTGTTCCACATGTCTCCAAGTAGTTGTTGGTACTGCTCTCTATTCTCGGGACTCATATTCTGGCGCGTGAAAGGCTCAATGGCCGACTTGTATTTTCCCACCCTGAACACCTGCACACCGACTCCATATTTCTGAAACGCGTTAGCAAAAAAGAGCGGAAAGGTTGCCGGACCTCGAATTAAGAACTCCGCTTGCGGGTCCACAAAAATCTGGTCGGCGACCGATTCTAAAAAGTAAGAGGAAGCGAGAGGAAACTGCAGGAAAGCATAGACGGGTTTTTTAGATTCCTTGAATCGCATCAAAGCATCCCGGATTTCACGTAACGCCGGGTAGCCGGAAGCTAAGCTGGATATAGGAAGCATATTGCCAGTCAAAAAAATCCCTCTGATTCGGCTATCGTTTCTGGCCCGAGCTATAGCACGTAAATTATCTCGAAGCGTAACGTACGAAGTTTTCTCTTCAATCGAGAGATCGCTAAAAATTTGACTGGGATCGAACTCCTTTGGAGCATCAGTAATCGGAACTGAGACATCGATGATTAGAAGCGACCCGGCCGGAATCGTCACTGCTTTTTTATTGGTCTTTGCGAAGATCACAAAGGCGCCGATCACGAAAGCAAAAAACAGTGCGATTAAACCGGCAATTGCAAACAAAGTTCCAAAAAACGAGGCGAAAAATGTCTTCATGAGGTTTGTTCCGCTTCGAACTGCTGCCGCCAAAATTCAAGGCGCCTCTTTATCTTTTTCTCAAAACCGTTTTCTGTAGGATTGTAATAAATTCGGCCTTCAGGTAAGTAAGCCTGCGGTACAAAACTCCCTTCATACTCATGCGCATACTTGTAACCGACCCCGTGGCCAAGGAGCTTTGCGCCTCGATATCCGGTACTCCTGAGATGGCGCGGAACGGCTAAAGTACGACCATTCTTAATATCCTGCGTGGCCTTGATCAAGCCGTCGTAAGACCGATTGCTTTTGGGCGCCGTTGCTAAATAGACGGCAGCGTGCGCTAGAGGAATCTGTGCCTCGGGCATGCCCACAAATTCAACCGCCTGTTGAGCAGCAACTGCCACAACTAAGGCGTTCGGATCAGCCATCCCCACATCCTCGCTCGCGGCTATCACGATGCGGCGCGCGATAAATCGGATGTCTTCGCCTCCATATAACATTTTCGCCAACCAATATAGGGCAGCATCCGGATCAGATCCGCGCATGCTTTTTATAAAAGCGCTGATTGTGTCGTAGTGCTCATCCTCATCTCCATCATAGACGACCGCTTTTTTCTGGATGCTTTCCTGAGCAGTATGTAGATCAAGTTGGATGGTCCCTTGATTGTCCGACTCTGTCGTCATAGCCGCTATCTCCAGAGCGTTCAAGCAGCGTCGCGCATCGCCATCACTCACTTCGGCTAAAAAATGCAGCGCCTCTTCGTGCGCATTGATGAGCACCTGCCCCAAACCGCGCTCTTTGTCTGCAAGTGCGCGGTGCATCAGCACTAGGAGTTGCTCTTTGGACAAGGGCTCAAGCTGAAATACCTGAGAGCGTGAAACCAGTGGGCTATTAACGTAAAAAAACGGATTGTGTGTCGTAGCGCCAATCAGGCGCAACACCCCGCTTTCGACATCTGGAAGCAGGACATCTTGCTGAGCTTTGTTGAAGCGATGAATTTCGTCGATAAACAAAACTGTCTTCTTCCCAGCAGTTTTTAATCTCAGCGCCGCTGCCCCGGCAATCCGGCGAATGTCGGCAACCGAGCTATCCACACCGCTTAACCGTTCAAAATGAGATTTTGTAGTCGAAGCGATGACTTGAGCCAAACTGGTTTTCCCAACACCAGGCGGACCGTACACAATCAGTGAAGTCAGTCTATCTGATTCGATAGCCCGGCGAAGCAATTTACCCGGAGATAAAATATGTTCCTGACCCACATATTCCGATATGGTACGTGGTCGCATCCGAGCGGCTAACGGTGCGTTTCGGGATTCTTGCACCGCGTCGATCACGGCATCAGTCTCCCCGAAAAGATCATTCATTCATCACCTTGCGCTTTCTCTGATGAATGTCTACCGCCGGTTAATCACAATGAGTCGATCGGTTCGACTTCTCGATTTCTGAATCCTATCTTAAGGTTGTATAAACAGTGGGTCCTTTCCGAACTTCAATGAAAACCATTCTGGTAGCAGTAGATTTCTCCGACGTGACATTGAAAGTCGTCAAGGCGGCCATTTACCTGGCCAAGCCGTTCCAAAGTAAAATCATTCTAATGCATGTCTCAGAAAACCCTCCCCGAATAATGCCTATGGAAACGACCTCGGATGCCGGTGCCGCGCAAACGGATACAGCGGAAGACTCCTATCCAGAGGCGGAAAGTCTAAAGCGCTATCGTGATATGGTCGAATCTATCGGGCTCGAGTGTTTGACGTTACAGCTTCATGGCTCACCAATCGACACGATTCTACTTGAGGCGGAAACCGCCCGCGTCGACTTAATGGTTCTTGGTTCACACAGTCGCGGACCCTTATATTACCTGTTTGTTGGCAGTGTCGTTGACGGCATCATCAAACGAGCAAAATGCCCGGTATTAGTGGTTCCATTGGTCGATTTCTCTACGAAGGTTTGAGCGTGGCTGAGTTCGCTTCTCGGCCGGGACTAGCCGTCCTGAACCCTCTTGGTAAAGACGCAAATCAGGATTTTGCGGACGGCCCCGGAACACCTGACGACCATCGTCATGCGCCTATCAATTACCACGCTTACGCAGCGTGCACAAATGGAGCATTTTATCGAGATGCTGAGTTGGCAGCTCGTCACAGGAGCGTGCTTCTTTTGCTTCGTGGAAATTTCAATGCGAGCCGCAATGCACTTTCGATTCTAAAAGCAAAAGGTTGCTTTGTGGCAATTTCCTTCAAAGAATCCGGCACAGAGCAGACTTCAAGACAACTCGGTCGAGCGCACCGCTTTCAACGATTTCGAGAACTGGCGACTAAAGCAGACTTGTGCTGTTCGAGTACCCAAGACTTGCTTCCTTTATACTCATCCGTATCAAGAAATGTTGTTTACATTCCAACTCCATACCCGATTGAATTTGGATCCTGGAATTTTTCCAAACCGGTCCGGGAAAGGAAGGGCATATTCATTGGTACTCGCGAATTCCGAGTGGCATCTCGGCACCATTTGCTTGTGCTCTGTGCCGCTCGGAATTTTTCGGTTCCAATTACGGTGATCAATTCGGAAGGAAGGTTCGGATCAAAGTTGCTTTCAGCATTAAAATTCCCGCGTGATCAGCTAAGGGTAGAGCTTCCGCGTTCTTATCCTGAATTTTTGCGGCTGATCGCGGAACATCGAATTGTGCTTCAATTCGATCAAAGCGCAGTTCCAGGCCAGATTGCCGGTGACGCTCTATTGTGCCGAGTACCTACTGTTGGTGGAAATGGAGCCGTTGAGAAAATCGCGTTCCCGGATCTTAACAGCCATAAAAGAAACCCATCCGAGCTGATTGATCTAGCACGACGGCTAATCCAGGATGAGTCGTATTACGCCAGACAGGTTGCAGCCCTCGAACGCATCCCGGCCTTTCACCTTTCCTTTGGCAATATTCGAAAAATGCTACTGAGCAATTTCCCTGGGCTGCAGTAATCCAATTTGACCTTACCTGGCCGACGTCGAAATAAAAGGTTGCATCTGCGAAGGACCCGGCTTGGGCTGTCCCGGGCGGAGGTCTGACCCGGTCAGGCGCGGAGGTCTGACCCTACCTAGTAGCTGGCAACGCAACCTGAGAAGACTGCTGGAATAGTCGGTTGCAGACGAGAACCACGACATCGCAGCCGATGGGGAGGCAAGCTGCTTGAATGCAGCGCCGGCATCACTTAATCTGTTGATCTTGTTAGACGCTGGCAAAATGCCAAATCCATCTTTTCCTTTACGTAGACTTAGCCTCGAGGCGATTGTGGATATGCTGAGAGGTCATCAGTTGCGAATCACAAAAAACCGGCTTGAAATAGTCAGTATTTTGCTGCGTGCGGATCGACCTCTTTCGCTAGAGGAAATTCATGAGCGAGCCGCAGGAGATGGGCAAGCTTCCGATTATGCAACCGTTTTTCGCATTATGACCCTCTTAGAAAACCTTGGCATCGCGCAAAAAGTTAATATGAACCGGGGGTGCAGCTATTATGAGTTGCTAAACCCGAACCAGCATCATGACCACCTCATCTGTACTGAATGCGGCAAGGTGACCTTAATGATTAATTCCTGTCCGGTCAGCAGCGTCGAACGTACAATAGAAAAGAAGTATGGGTTTTCCCACGTCAGGCATTCCCTCGAATTTTTCGGGGAATGCCCCGACTGTAACGATGACTATAGATAGGCGAGTCATTGCAACTCTAAAGACGCACAGCTACCCCGTGTTCAGCTAAATATTCCTTTGCTTCCCTGATTGTATACTCGGCGAAATGAAAGATGCTAGCCGCCAAAACGGCCTCCGCTTTGCCGCGTTTCAAAACGTCGAGTAAATGTTCCAGTTTGCCCGCCCCGCCGCTTGCAATTACAGGAATTCCAACCGTCGAACTAACGGCAAGAGTCAACTCAATGTCGTAACCGTCCTTGGTACCGTCCGCATCCATACTGGTTAAAAGGATTTCGCCAGCGCCCCGCATTTCCACCTCTTTTGCCCACAGCACGGCATCTAGTTCTGTCGACTTTCTTCCGCCGTGGGTGAAAACCGTCCAGCGGTTCGGCTCAGCACGTTTGGCATCGATTGCAACAACAATGCATTGAACGCCAAAGGCTGCAGCCGAGTGATCAATCAGGCTTGGCTCCAGTATTGCGGCAGTATTAATGCTGACTTCGTCTGCACCGGCCAACAACATCTCCCGAATATTTTCAACTGTTCTAATCCCACCTCCGACGGTAAGGGGAATGAAACATTGGTCCGCAGTGCGTGTTACCACGTCGAGCATGGTGCTTCGATTATCGGAGGAAGCCGTTATATCTAAGAACACCAACTCATCCGCGCCTTGCCTGTTATACTCGATTGCGCATTCTACCGGATCTCCAGCATCCCGGAGTTGCAGAAACCTGGTTCCTTTGACCACGCGACCGTTTGTCACGTCCAGACAGGGGATAATTCTTTTCGTTAACATACAGCTTTCGGCATTGCGGCGACGGTTACACGACGCTGGCTGGATAAGAACGGTTTTTCAGACGTACTGATAATCCATCGTGTTCGCCGCCGCGTAACAAAGATGTGAGTCGTCTCAAATTCTTTTTTTTGGTGACCTGTATCATTCATGTGAACACCCCCAAAATTTTCGCTGATTCGGAGCTGGCCCCATTTAGATGGAAGAACCGTATACTGGTCATCCTTTCAAACTCGCAAAGCAAGGAACTGGAAGGTCAACAATCAATTGCCGCTAGTAATGATGCGGGATTCAAAGAACGCGATCTTATTGTGCTGACTGAAACTGACCCGCAAGGCGGGTTGCACCGCAAATTTAAAGTCACGGCTCAGGACTTTCGAGTGCTTCTAATTGGGAAGGATGGCCACGTTGCGTTGGAGAGATCAACGCCGATTACTGCCGAGGCCCTATTCTCGGTGATCGACGCTATGCCGATGCGCCGAGAAGAAATGAAAGCTTCCCAGCGTCGATAAGAACTGGAGGGCAAGGCTCCTACCGGTTAGCTGAGCTAGCTCAGCTAGACTGCCGGCGAACATCGAAGGCCTTCGAAGACGAATTTGTTAATTATCTTTTTTTTGCTCACGCCATTTAACTCAAAGTTGTCACAATCACTCCCATCGAGCGCTTGGAAGACTCTTGTTTTTGCGAGCAGTCTAGCGCGGCTAGAGGCTTCCCCCACAGTGACGGCCCTCCAGTCAATAACGTTTTGTCAG
>JAFAXJ010000242.1 GCA_019241095.1 Verrucomicrobiota bacterium
AAACTAAGCTGATATCAGGTGAACTTCCGGGAGATGTAGAATGAGCAACATCGTTGATCCAAACGCGTTTCAAGCGTTAGTCGCCAGCCTCATGCGCCAATCGGGTTGGACAATCACCGAGGTACAAAAAAATAACGTTGGATACGATTTGGAAGCACGCCGCGGAAAGGAACTGGTTGCGGTACAATGCAAATGCTACCGAGTTCCCGCCAAAGTGCCTCAAGTGGAGAAGTTTCTCAGTTTTCTCGAGTCGCCCGAAGGGGCTCGATTCACTCAGGGCATTTTAGTCTGTTCCAGCTATTTCTCTGACAAAGCCAAAGAGTATTATTGGCGTAGCGACAATGAAGTTAAGCCGCGGCTGCGCTTGGCAGTAGTAGAGGCAGGTAAGCTTACTTGGCTGCCCGCACCGCCAGGCGAACATTTGTCTGATAACTCTAAGATTGACCAAACAACCTACCTAGGTGTTTTCACTTGTAAGGGCGGTGTAGGAAAAACGACGGTAAGCGCCCACTTGGCCGGCGCAATGGCGCTTTCTGGGTACGATGTTGCATTGATAGATCTGGATCCGCAGAAGAACCTGTCAACCTTGCTAGGCGAGGGTGTCCTGGTTCCGAACCGCGGGCGATTACATCAACATTCCGTCACAATCTACAATCGCGATGAGTGGGACTTTAAGGCATTTAGCGGTGTCAGGTTAGTCGTTTGTGACTGTTCTCCGGCTTTTGATAGCAATCCGCGTGAAATGATCGAAAAATTTGATTATTGCATCATCCCCACGACATTGAACCCTCTCGGCCTTAACAAAAATGGTCATGTTATTACCTCCACGATTGAAGCAATCCGCACAATTAACCGGAAGGCGCAGCTGTTTGTTCTGATCAACAATTACTTAGAAGATGATACCTCTCGTGGCCGAGTTTTACGAAAAGCGTATTTCGAGTATTTCGGGGCATTGGCAGCTCGCGATCCTAAATTCAAATTTATTGATCCGGAAGACGTAGCGATTCGGAACAGCAAACAGCTATTCTACTGGGGATATCATCTCTACTCCGGAGAACGCCCACAGCTGGCCTTTTCACCAAATGGGGGACGCTGTCTACCTAGAGCAGACTTCCTGAACCTTTTAGAGTTTTTAGAGGAACACTCTAAATTGGACGATCTGAAAAAGCGTCGCGGGACACCAGGTTAGCTGTGCTCCTCGTATAAACTCGCAAACCCGGAAGAATTCCGCTCTTTGTCCGCTTATGTAGAGCTGATGCCTGCCTCAAGGTTGTTTCTCATTCTTGGCAGGTTTATCTCCCTCTTTAATTGCATCTTGTTCGCTCAGATATTTTCCCTGTTTGGTTTTCCCATAATACCGGGAGCCGGACTTATGATAAACATGCGTGTCGGTGTTAACCCAAACCTGACCGTTGCTAGCAGGCATCATATTTGCCGGCTCTCCCGTCCTGACTGGCTTTGTGGGGGCGATAGCGGTTGCGCCCGGAGATGCGGCGGGCGAAAGTGTGGATGCCGCCGATCTCCTGCTATGATGCTTATGCGGAGAGGGTGAACTAACAGCAGCCGCAGGGCTGGGGCTAGAAGTTAAGGTTTGAGCCTGTCCGAATGACAAGCTCATCAATACTGCAGACGCGATTAAAAGTAAGCGCATAATTTTTGTACCTAACCATTTAACCAATTGCAACGAGATCAGTTGCGCATTCTTCTCACATAATTTACATCGCACGCAAACGACAGTAGTAGAGCCGCTCCTTCGAAGATGAACGAAAGCGACCGAATCGAGGTTAGTTTATTGGTTCAGCAGATTCGAGCCGGAATCCGACTTGTCATCGGAATTTACCCCCGATGGCTTAAGCCAACGTAAGACTGCAAATGTCGCGAAACTCAGAAAGATTGCTATGTCAAACATGCCATAGGCGCAGCATGCACCCACTGCGGACGTAGTAAATATACTTGCAGCGGTCGCGGTGCCGTGAACGTGATGAGACGCCTTGATGATTGCACCGCTTCCGATGAATCCAATTCCTGTTATAATCCCTTGCAGGACGCGTGATCGTGAATCTGCAGACTGGCCGGGCGGGCCAAGTATAACCAGAAAAGCGCAACTTCCGATTGCAACCAGTGTGAACGTTCGAAGACCGGCGCTTCTTTCACTGCTTTCCCTGTTCCAAGCGATCGGCAATGCCAAAACGAATGAAAGGGTTAGACGAACCAAAGGATGGCTCAAGAACTGTTCCATTTACAGCGCAGTATTTTTAATCGTTAAACAATCATACGCTGCCGAATGTTTTCAACTCGATAACGGGTCTTGAAACAACCGGTAAACGTTTCTCAGAGTGTCTGCAAAGGCTGGCTGGCAACAACTGTACTAACAGGTCGACCATCCGGCATAGTGATGCTCGGTTCCTTAGATTCGGTGACCGGCAAACTTACCTGAAACGTAGAGCCTACTCCGATTTGGCTGAAAACTGTGACTTGACCCTTATGGGCTTCTACTACCGCTTTAACCAGACTCAAACCAAGCCCTAATCCACGTTGAGTACGGCTTTTGTCCCCGCGATATAACCGATCCCAAATCCGAATTGTCTCGTTATCAGGAATACCAATGCCATTATCCTGAACCGTCACCCTGACTGTGCCATTCGCGCCTTCACATTTCACTGAGACTTTTCCACCCCGATCTGTGTACTTCACCGCATTATCTATCAAATTCGCGAACGCTTGCCGCATGCGGTTGGGATCAATCTCGACAGTACAGGGATCGGAAGAGACTACCTCGATTTCTATATTTTTTTCTTCAGCAATCAGCCGATAGATCTCCACCACTTGCTCAAGAATTTCTACGATCGATACTCTATTCTTTTGCAGCCGCATCATCCCTTGTTCAGCCTCTGTGATGTCCATTAAAGCATTTAGCATTGTCAGCACGCGATCGGACTCTTCTACGCAATCTGCCAGCGCATTTCGAACCTGTTCGATTGATTCACCCTGAAGCGCGATCTCGGCGGAACTGCGAAGACGGGTTAAAGGCGTCCGAAGATCGTGGGCAACGTTGTCCAAGGACTCGCGCATTCCTCGGATCAGAGACTGATTGCGCTCCAGGACACGATTGAACTGTCGCGCAAGTTCCGCCAACTCACTCTGGGCCTGACTGGCCGGAACCCGTTCAGCCAAGTTCCCTGTATTGATAATCTTCCGCGCAGTCTTCATTACTTCGCGAATAGGCGAAGTCGCACGATGAGCAACCAGAAGACCTACGATGATTCCAAGAATCAACGTTGGAGCCATCACGACGAGAAAAGATGTCATAAACGGTCCCAAAAGGGTTCCTACCCGATTGGTACTTCGACCGACTTGCAAAACCGAGCCGTCGGGCAACGCCGTCGACGCAATCGTAAAATCGGAGCGATCATCCTTCGGTATGCGCAACCAAGCGTGTCGCACGGTATTATCGGAGTCTAAACGACCTTTAAGTTGAACCCAGTCAGCAGGAGCAGCCAGTAGCAGGACACTTCCGAGCGGTCCTGTGACACGAACGAAAAAAGGACCGTCGTTGCGTTCGAAGCTAGTCCTGTGAACCAATTCGTTCAGTGCTGGCAATCCGCTGTTCTCGTATACTGCCGCGCATTCTTTCAGTCTCGCTTCAATCACTTCCTGTTCACTCCGTTGCAAAAACGAGCTCAGCAAGAGGTAAAGCAGGCAAAAAAGAACTGCTGCGCTGGCGGTGAACGCACCTGCGAACCAAACACAAAGGCGGAATGCCAGACTACGCGTGAATTCTCTAGCCTGGCCGAAGAACATATCCTACTCCACGGATAGTGTGGATCAGCTTTGTAGAAGATTCCGTTTCAATTTTCGTACGAAGACGATGAACCAGCACATCGACTACATTTGTTTGCGGATCGAAGCTGAAATCCCAAACGTGTTCCAAGATCATGGTTTTCGTCACCGGCCGGTCTACATTGCGCAACAAAAGTTCCAGCAGTGCAAATTCGCGCGTTTGCAACTCTATCTTTTGTGCGCCGCGGGTTACCTCACGAGTAAAAAGGTTCATTTTGAGGTCTCCAGCAGCCAGCACGCTTGGCTCGGCTACGTGAGTTGAACGCCTGATCAGGGCATGTATGCGAGCCAGAAGTTCGGAAAAAGCGAACGGTTTTGTCAAATAATCGTCCCCGCCCGATTGCAGCCCCAGCACACGGTCGTCTACCGTCGCGCGAGCGCTTAAAATAAGAACAGGCACTAAGATTTTTTTCTGCCGAAGTAGCCGAAGCAAAGAAAGGCCATCCAACCGCGGCAACATTAAATCAACGATCGCTGCATCATAGGAGACGTTCATCGCCAGATCGTGACCTTGATCTCCATCTGCTGCGTGGTCGACAGCAAATCCGTTCTGCTTTAATCCATTAACAATGAATGACGCAATCTTAACGTCATCTTCAATCACAAGAACACGCATACCAGATTTGACGCGAAAGGCCGGCAAGTCGCCGGCCTTTCAACGCGAAGCGCCGTGCCTCTTCCATGCGGCACTTAGGCTTACCCCTCGTTATTGGATTCTTCTACAGTGACATAATGGCTTCCGCCTTCACTATTCCAGAATTTAACCAATGTCTGGTCACCGCTTGCTTTGCTGGTTAACTTAACCGCATCTTCAGCATTGCGGACAGGTTGATGGTTAATTTCCTCAATCACATCACCTTCCCTAAGGCCAACAGCGTAAGCTGGAGAATCCTCCGCAACTTGAGTGACCACTGCGCCTTTCACATTCATCGGAATGTTTAATTGCGTGCGCGTATTCTGATCGAGATCTGCTACGCCAACCCCAGCGAGCGCTTCTTTCCGGTTCCGATCGGTCGGACCGTTTTCTGCCATTTTCTCGTTCGGTAAGTGGCCTAAGGTCATATCGATAGTCATATTTTGACCACCGCGATCAATCTGAACAGGGATTTTGGTGCCCGGAGCAGTCTCAGCGACCTTCAACTTGAGCTGGCCTGCATCGGAAATTGGTTGATTATTGACCCCAATAATCACATCACCGCTTTTGATTCCCGCGGTCTCGGCGGGACTACCGGCAGTCACATCCGATACCAACGCGCCATTCGGACGATCAATTTTGAAAGCCTTCGCCAGATCTGGAGTCAGGTTCTGAATAGCAACCCCCATGAAACCACGCTCGATTTTTCCGTTCTTGATTAAACTATCCATGACCCAACGACAAAGATCAGAAGGTACTGCGAATCCAATCCCCTGGTTACCCCCGCTATGTGTCAGAATTTCAGAATTGACGCCGATCAGTCTTCCTTCGGTGTCGACAAGCGCACCACCGGAATTTCCAGGATTAATAGCTGCATCAGTCTGGATGAAGTCTTCATCCATTTCGCCGGACGTTGCCCGGTTTTTCGCGCTCACGATTCCGTGGGTCACAGTCTGCCCTATGCCGAAAGGATTACCGATTGCCAACACAACATCCCCGATCTGAACTTTGTCGCTATCTGCAAGCGTCAGGGCCGGAAGATTGTCGGCTTTGATCTTAATAAGAGCAACGTCGGTTCGGGGATCCGTGCCAACAACTTTTGCAGTGAATTGCCGGCCGTCATTTAATGTGACCTGCAAATCTGTCGCGTTTTGGACAACATGATTATTAGTCAGAATGTATCCATCATTGGAAACAATCACCCCAGAACCCAGTCCGCGCATGAGCTCAGAACCACCTCCTTGACCCGGCATTGATGGGCCGTTCGGCCCGAAAAAGCGGCGGAAGAAATCCAGTTCAGGCGCCGACATTTGGCGCGCGGCCTTGGCTGTTACTACAATTCGGACTACTCCAGGCGCCACCTTCTGGACAACAGGAGCAAAACTGTCCTCCTTGTCACGGTGAATAGGCGTATCGTCGAACTTCAGATTCAGGGGAGTTCTACTTTCGCCATTAAGACCTCCGGACGTCACAGCAAAGGCAGTACCCCCGATAACTAGAGCTGCTGCCGCAACTGCAGTGACGGAGGGCGGCAAAGTCTTTAGAAACGGTTTTTTCATACAAATAAGATAAATAACATTGAAGAGACTTTCGCCCTCATCAATTGCGCTGGCCTTGCCCAAAAATTACAAGCAAGAAAGAAATCAGGAGAATCTTGGCTCAATCAAAAATATTCGGCAGAGCCGGGCCTTAAAGATCGTAGCTCAGCAACTTACTGCTGGGGCGCCCAGCACTTCACCTGCTGTCCGCCCAGCAACTTCACTGCCGGGTTCTGGAGTTTTGCAAGTAAGGCGGTTTTTGCACGATCAGGCCCGTTGACAATCAAGGATGGATTCCATGGCATCGAACCAACATAAAGGCGGCCAGGAAAACAAACACCGGAAGAAGCGCAGAAACAACGATTAACCTTGAACCCTGCCAGCGTGCTTTCCAGATCTTGGGCGATTTAAGCAGATGGTGTCGACCAGTTATCTTTACCGAATCCAGATTTTCCAGTTCGGCTTTCATGTCTGTTGCTGATTGATAGCGCCGATATGGTTCTCGCTCCATCGCATGAAGAATAACTTCTTCGAGTTCCGGAGGAATTGCCGGGTTCAGCTTACGGGGTGCTACTGGATCTCCAGTAAGCCGAGAGTTCATTACGATGAAAGGGTTTGCCCCTTCAAAAGGTACCGAGCCGGTGGTCATTTCGTAGAGTACGGCCCCCAGACTGTAGATATCAGTTCGCAGATCGCCTCTCTTCCCTTTCACCTGCTCAGGAGCCATGTAGTCAGGCGTACCCATGGCCGGGCTAAAGCCAGCAAATGTGAGCCTGCGCATCTCTGTTGACTTGGCGATGCCAAAATCGATTATTCGAATCGTGCCATCATTGCAGATCATGATGTTCTGAGGTTTCAGATCCCGGTGTACCACCTTGTTCTCGTGCATGTGCGCAAGCGCGCCACAAACGGCACTCGCGATCTGCACGGCATCATCGATCGGCAATGGATGGACTTCAGCGAGAACATCACTGAGTGACCGCCCTTCCAAATATTCAGTGACGATATAAGGCCGGCTCTTATTGGGAACTTTAGTGAACCGCAGGATATTCGGATGATTCAAAAGCTCACCAATTTCAGCCTCGCGCTGAAATCGAGCAAAAGAAGCCACATCCGATTCGAACTGCATATACGGAATTTTGATTGCGACCGTTTTGCCGGCTTCCAAATCTTCCGCCTTGTAAATGGTGGCCATCCCACTTCGACTGATTACGCTTTCGATCCGGAAGCGCTTGTCTACTTCGTCCCCGGGTTTGATTTCGTTTGTCATGACATTGGGCGGCGTTTCACCTGCGAGCTTCAGTACCGAAAGCGGCTGATTGTGAGGTAATTCCAAAAGTCGATCAACCTGTACCACCTGCACGGAAAGGTTGTCATCAGTATTTCTCCTTATCGCGAGCGCTACCAAATAAGGACAGATTTCGTCCAGATTTAAACGGTCAACGCCCTCTACCATCTCGCTGTCATCCATGAAGCAGTACAGCCCATCGGTGCACTGCACGATACGATCCCGGGACATCAATTTCAGATGTTTGAAGTCACTATGCACGATAGGTTCCGGGCCAAGGCTCCGCGTCAATACCGATCTCATCCGGCTCGCTCGTGCTTCATGTTCGCTGATTAAACGCAGTTTTACCTGCAGGCCCGTGTAGGAATGATCATCAGTCAGCCGATATATCCGCTCATGCCTGACTAGATAAACTCTTGTATCGCCAACATGTCCAATCCAGAGCTGTTTGTCTCGGAATATGCAGATGGACAAGGTCGTCGCCATTCTCGCCTTAGCGCCGTTAGCCATCCCCGTTTCATAGACAGCTAAATTCGCCTTCTCAAAGATTTGACGCAAAATCTGGCGAGGAGAATTTGCCGGATTCATTCTTTGAAACGTCTCAATCGCCGTTTTGACAGCCAACTGACTTGCAACCTCGCCCCTTTCCAAGCCTCCTACCCCGTCCGCTACTACCGAAATAGCTCCGTGCACCGATCGCTCCTTTTCTTCCTCCGGCTGCCAGAACCCGACGCAATCTTCATTGATCCCTCTGACGGGCCCGGGGGACGATTGATATTCTCTGCTAAGAAGCATTTCAAATACACAAGCCTGTTAACAAAACAGAAGCGGCCACACCTATCCCGGGTGTGGCCGCCAAGTTAACTCCCCTCCCGACGTTCTTTCGTGTAGGAAGTCTTCCTGATCGCCGCTTAGGCCGTAGCGGTAGACTCCACGAAAACAGGTTTATCTCTCCTCTTACTGGCAGAATGAAAGTAGAAAAACCCATAGACGCCCCAGAGCGCCGCTATCCCTAGAGCAATGAAAGGCTCTTTCCAGCTCATTCCCGAAACCGCGAACGGACCAACCAAGTAAAACAGCATACAAAGCAGGTTCGCTAACAAACCAAATACTGGAACGACCATGTGCTTAAATCCGTGGAAAGAATGATGTTCCCGGAAAGCCACAATAGCAATCAGGCAAGTCATCATATAAAGCAGAAACGTGCCAAAATTGCTGGTAAGCGTTACGACTAGCAGACTCTGAGGCAGATTAGCTGCCGTATCGTGCGGGAATAGACCAAAGCTATACCAGATGTTTTTTGGCAGCGTCTTGATAGTGTCATCGGTCTGCGCAGCTCCTCCGCAGAAGTATAGAATTATTCCGATCACTCCGATCACGGCTGAAATCGCGCACAAAGTCCAGATCGCACGGTGGGGTGTTAAATTCCGGCCATGGAGTATCCCAAAATGCGACGGAACTTCCTCATCTCGACCCATTGCGTAAGTAACGCGGGCGCCCGTATTGATACAAGAGAGCGTAGTACCGATCAGTGCTAAGAAGACAGTAAGCGCCTGGACGAACATGAACCACCAGCCAGCTTGAGCACTCCCAAAAGCCCATGCACCAACCAGCTGCATCATGTCCCCGATAGGAGCAGGAGAAGCGGCCGCTTGCGTCATCTTATAGCCGCTGTTCAGGAAGTAGTTAGCAGCGAAGTATTCAAAAAGATAACAAATTACCCCCTGGATGAGCAGCGATAGAAGCACTGCACGGGGTATATCTCGCTTCGCATTCCTCGCTTCTTCACCCATGGAAGTTACCGATTCGAATCCAACCAGAATCAGAATAGCGATACCCGCTTGAATGATAGCATAGCTGAATCCGTGCGGCGAAATGACTGATAGAGCATTCGGGTGAAACTCGAACGTGTCGGCAGGGTTCTTCGGATCGCTTCCTTTGTCGGTTGCCTGATCAGCGGAGTAGGTCAAGCTGAAATCTTTGGCCGTGCCATCAGGATTTTTCTCAAAGACGTAGTTGCCGTCTTTGTCTTTGACCGGGTTAGTTGTCTCCACGCCCTTATCGTCTTTTGTAGTTTGCGTGGCAATAACCTTGTTCACCGGCACTCCATCCGGGTTCATTGTCCAGGCTTTCGATCCCTCTGTCCCGTGATTCATGCGGTACGCAATCGCAATTACCGAAAAGACTACCAACGCTGATATTTGAATAGCGTTGATCGCAATGTTTACAGCGGTTGCTCCCGTGATACCCCGATAAGCGATGTATCCAACAAAAAATGGAAAGAGGATTGCGAAAAGGATCATTAGAAGCGGGCTTGGTACCGCAGCATTGAATACTGTCGGGAACAATTGTCCTAACAAGTAGCCCACCAGCAGGGCTGTGACGGCGACCATCACTCCGGGATAAACCCAGTAATAAAGATGGCTCGCCCAGCCAACCGTAAATTTTGCAATTCGAGCAAATCGAAAAGCTTTTGCCTTCGATAAAAATGCTTGTTCAGCAAAAAAATACGAAGAACCGGCCCCGGGGTACAGTTTGGAAAGCTCTGCATAAGAGAGCGCCGTTGCAAAACAAAGAAGCAACGCAAGCACGATGCCAAACCACATGGCTGCGCCAGCCATCGGAGCACCGTACAAGCATTGTTGGGCATAGGTTAACCAAAGAAATGCGCCGGGCGCGATAAGCGCCATCGCGTTTACGGTTAGCCCAGTGAGGCCAAGCGTCTGCCTGGCTGCGGGTTGAACATTTTCAGACATGCGGGTGGTTGTTGGTTAGTTTAATGATCGTGCAAATACAATTGCAGTAAAGCAGTGTTCAGCAAAGTTCGTGCCAACCCCTAGGCTTTGGAAACGGTATAGCATGGCTCGGGCCAACTTTCGAACTGTCCCGAAGAAAGCATCAAAACATGTTGGAATGTGCATTGAGTGTACAAAAAAAGCCAGGATCTAACCCGTTAAAAGGACAAAGCCTCTGATCGTTGTCGCCGAGAATCCTCCGATTCGCAATTTTCCCAGAAAAAACCTGTTTACTAATTCTCCTTCTTAGAAGGCCCAAAAAGTGCTGCCCTCCCTTTCCCTGAAGAATTGACTAGCCTTCTTCATCCTTAACGATATCCGCACAATGAACTTTAATAGCCCACTTGTTTCCGTAAACATTTTTGCTGTTGCGGTCTATACGATGGCAGCCGCTGCTTGCTTTGCCGATGACGCGTCCATATCTGATTCAGATGGCAAAAAAGTCACTGACGGCAAACAAATCACAAAACCAGCCGAAGCCAAACCGCCGGAGCCAAGATTCAAAATTTATGGGTGGCTTGAAGGAGGTCTGACCGGGAATGTAGACGCTCCAGTAGACAACCATAACTTTGGGCAACTCTATACAGATCGCGCAAACGAGTTTCTTCTTAACCAAGCTTCAATCGTCGGAGAGCGCGCACTCGATCCAACGGTCACCGGTTTCGACTGGGGCTTCAAGATCTGGTTCCTATACGGCAGCGATACCCGGTATGGCAAGTCCCTGGGAATTTTTGATCTGGCAACCAACGACAGGGTACAACCCGATTTTCCGGAAGTTTACTTCAGCCTTCACATACCCATCCCAGCAACGAGCGGATTGGATCTTAAGATAGGTAAGTACCAGGACCCAATGTCGGCCGAATCTTATGACCCGCGAAGCAACATCTTTTATTCGCATAGCTACATTTACCAGTTCGGAGTCCCGGGTAACAACACGGGCGGTATCGCGACCCTGCACGTAAATAAATACCTGGACATCTATGCAGGGGTTAACCGGGGTGTTAATACGAGCCTGGATGATAATAACCAATCTGTTGCTTTTGAAGGAGGATTGGGTCTCAACCTCCTGGACGGAAATCTAACAACCTTGGCTCTCACTCATATCGGTCCGGAAACGCCTCATAACAATCACAGCTATCGATATCTTAACGACATCACCACTACCTGGAAAGTTACTAAAACTTTCACGTCTATCACCGACCTGAATCTGATATATGATGATGGCGCTAACGCCTACGGCTATGGCTTTGCCCAATATTTTCAGTACGCCTTCAATGACCTCTTATCAGCAGCTGTTCGCACCGAAGTCTGGCGTGATGAAGAGGGCTTTTACGTCGCTCAGTTTCGGGCGAACAATGATGCCGCCCATATCCTGCGCGGCGATAACATACCTTTTGATCCAAGTAATCTGGGTGGAGGAAAAACGACCTACTTTGCAGTAACTGCCGGAGTTAATATCAAACCACCCATGCCAAAACCAATCGCTGGATTGGTGTTCCGACCTGAAATTCGGTATGACCGGGCCCTGACAAATACTCGGCCTTTCAAACAGAATTCAAGCGAGGACCAGCTGACGATCGGCTTTGATATTATTCTTTCGTTCTAACATTTTACATAGCCAATAACCTGGATCGTGAGGCGCCACGGCCGAAAGTGGCGCTTTTTTGCAGGACCGTTCTCCTGACTGCGTCAACGTGCTCGCTGAAGGCTTCTGGCCGTTTTATATCTAGCCAAATAAGACGAACTTCTTCGGATCCGCGACGATTTCCTTCAGGGAATGTTTAATATCCGGATCGAAGAACAGACTTCAGTCTGCGCGACTACAATACCTCCTGCATTCGATTTGGCCTGGAGCAACCGCCTTTAAGGCTAACAGCAAGCCGCGTTCGAAGCGGAACGGGAACGCTGGGCGGCATCGAATTCGTTGCCGCCCCGACCTTGAACCTGATGGCCAGGACGAAATTGAATTGCCGGAAAACTCCTATTTTGTGGGATTCTGCTGTTGCGGGAAACTTTGGAAAATACTGGTCAGTCAAGGCGCTCTCGTTCAGGCTAACCAACCGATTGCTATATTGGAATCGATAAAGACGGAGATGCAAGTCTGCGCTCCCGCAGCAGGCGAAATCTTGAAAGTGATTTGCAAAGTAGCAACGCCGGTTTCCCAGGACAACACCTCTTTATAACCAGGTGAAAATCTCTTCACTAACAATCAGTGCTTTACAAAATGGCTATCGCAAAGGCGACTTTACGCCTGTTGATACAGTCAGGGAAATTTTTTGCAGAATTCGAGCCTATCAGCACAATCCAATCTGGATACAGATCCTATCGGAAGATCAAGTAATCGAACAGGCCAAATCACTTCAAGAAGATCGAAGCTTGTTCGGTATACCTTTCGCCATCAAAGATAACATAGATGTTGCAGGTATTCCTACCACCGCTGGCTGTCCGGCTTTTTCTTATGTGCCAAACGAAACGGCGGCGGTCGTCCAAAAGCTGTTGGAAGCCGGCGCAATACTGATTGGAAAAACCAACCTGGACCAATTTGCAACCGGTCTTGTTGGAACCCGGTCACCATACGGCGCGTGCCACTCGGTTTTCAGCGACCAATTCATCTCTGGAGGTTCCAGCTCCGGGTCTGCGGTTGCAGTGGCTTCCGGATTGGTCTCCTTCGCTCTTGGAACAGACACTGCGGGTTCTGGGCGCGTACCCGCTGCTCTAAACAATATCGTCGGCCTTAAACCAACCATAGGGATCTTGAGCACTGGCGGCATCATTCCCGCCTGCCGATCGCTGGATTGTGTCAGTGTGTTTGCGCTCACTGTGGGCGACGCTGAGAAAGTTCTGATCAACGCTCTTACAGAAAAGCCCTTATCACGTTGGGAACGCAATTGTCGAAATTGCTTAAACAGATCTGCTCGGATTGGAACCTTAACTGACCTGCAAGCTATCGATGAGCAGTTTCGGCCGGCTTATGAACAGGCGATTCAAAGATTGCTCAAAATGGGCCACACGATCGTCGAAACCGATATCGGACCATTTCTGGAAACTGCGAAACTGCTGTACGATGGGCCTTGGCTTGCAGAGCGCTTTGCTGCAGTCGGTGCTTTCATCAAAGAGCATCCAGACAAAACGCATCCTGTCGTACGCGACATTATCTTGAGCGGAGAACAATTTTCAGCAGCGGAGGCGTTCAAAGGGCAATATCGTTTGAAACGTCTCAAAGAACTGACTGCCCTCACTTGGGATTTTATCGATTTTCTTTGTCTGCCGACCGTGCCCGGCACCTACCGAATCAGCCAGGTCTTCGAAGACCCGGTGCTATTGAACTCTCGTCTTGGTAGGTTTACAAACTTCCTTAATTTATTGGATCTTGCAGCGGTAGCTGTCCCAGCTGCGCATGTAGATAAGCTTCCGTTCGGGATCAGTTTCATTGGGCCAGCCTATGCTGATATCGGGCTGTTAAAGATATCAAAAGATTTTCTGCAATCCTTGCGTCCCATGCTTGGCGGAACTCAAACCGTTTACCCCGAAGCGGAAGAATCCCTGTGGCGCCCTACCGACAAAACTTGCATTGGAGTGGTTGGCGCTCATCTTTCGGGTCTTGCGCTCAATCATCAACTGACTAGCAGGGCGGCTCGGCATGTGCGCACCACGGTGACAGCGCCGTGCTATCGCCTCTTTGCTATGCGGGGAACAAACCCATCGAAGCCCGGATTGGTTCGCACCCGGGAAGGTTCAACGATAGAGATTGAGATCTGGGAATTATCTTACGAAGCTTTCGGAAGCTTTGTCGCAGAAGTCCCGTCCCCTTTGACGATTGGAACAATCCTTTTAGCTGATGGTGAATCGGTAAAAGGCTTTTTGTGCGAGGCGATTGCGCTTGACGGAGCACAAGACATCTCAGAATTCGGCGGTTGGCGTAAATTCCTGGAATCGAGCGGCAGTTTATTGCAGTGCTAATTTGAGTTGGTTATTTTTTTATTTCGACTTGGTCAATCCGGCGTGAACTGCTTGGTTACAAGCTAAGCTCTTATCGGGACCGGTTCGATCCAAATTGCCGCCTCGGGACGAAAACGACATTCGTTCCGACACCCGGAAAGCGAAGCTCTACGGCATCATCTCTAAATTTCCTACTAGTCGGACCTTCTCCATTTTTGGACGCGAGCATGGACCTAAATAACCAGAATCTTCGGACGGATTGTGCGCGCCCTCACCCACCAATCTCTGTAGTAACAGGGCCGTGTACCTTCACTCCGTGATGCCACACGGAGACGATGGTTTCCGTGTTTTTAATGTTGTCCAACGGGTTCGCCGATAAAATTATAAAATCAGCTAGCTTGTCGCGGACCAGAGTCCCTCGGTCCGAAACACCTATTGCTTCAGCAGCATTACGCGTGGCAATTTGAATGGCTTGCATGGGAGTCAGACCCGCGTCAACCATAAGCTGAAGTTCCCGATGCTCGGCAAAGCCGGGAATTCTCAAAGGCACGGCACCGGAATCAGTCCCCATCGAGACTTTTGTTCCGGCATCGAAAATCGTCTTCAGGTTCTTTTTATTGTTCGCCACCGACGCCTTGAATATCGGCAGATTTGGATTTGCCTTTGTTCGAGCAATGAATAGTGGATCCTGCAAGTGCTTTTTTAAAGCTGGTTGGAGTGCCGCTTGAAAAAACTGCTCGTTCCAGAAATCGGGAGACTCGGCGTAGATATAGAAAGATTCATCCAGTTGAATGGTTGGAATATAGAACACACGGCGCGATTTCAGCAACTCCACCATCTCATCATCCACCGGTTGATCCCGGACACCATGCGCAATGATATCTACTCCAGCACGGAGCAGCCTCTTGGCGTCCTCAAGATAATAAATGTGTGCGGCCACGCGGAAACCTAACCGGTGTGATTCATCAATCACGGCCTTATAGATTTCCGGAGACATTTTTGGCGCGGTCCCGAGCAGATCGTCAACCCATACTTTCATCACGTCCGGGCGCCGGCTCGCCATCTCTCGAACATCAGCTCTAGCTTCTTCGGGCGAGCTTGGACGATAAATCTGGTCCGGAGCTACCGGAATCTGCGCGAAGTGAGGTGCGCCCGATGGAGCTCCTATACCGCGATCGG
>JAFAXJ010000262.1 GCA_019241095.1 Verrucomicrobiota bacterium
TGAAAGTAACTTATGGGTCGGCAATTGATGGTCGTTATCTCGCATCGTCGGTCCGTTAAAAGCTCCCTGTGAGAAGAACTTTCTGCCCTACTTATTATCCAACTGTTTAGGTTGCCATCACATATATCAAGAAAGACAAACAGAACAGAGGGACCGAAAGTCTTAACGGTCTCTGCTTCTCGCATCTTTGGGTGGAGCTGTCCGCATACCTGAAAACCTTCCGCATCGTCCACTACCCTTTAGCAACTTCGTGTCTGTGCTCTGAGCCGTCAGTTCGCCGCGACGTGGAGGCGACTCCTCGTAAAAGCGAAACTATTTTGCCGATTCGCTTGGGAAGACAAATTGAAACCACAGCGGAAAGCTGCAAAGTCAAGCACCGGCAAAGTCAAAAACTCGACGGCGATCACGGGCTCTTCGGCATAACGTGAAGTTCTGATTTTTTTTCGGTAATGTGACGCGAAGGACGGTTCGCTTCGTAGTGGTCCAAATCTTTTTCAGTCCCATTTTTGGACTCTTCGCCTTTTCCTCTTCGCCCAAAGCCTGTGATTGATGTCTTAGCTAAGCGGAAAAAGCAAACCTGACCCTTAAAATCGAAGCGTCATCTTCCAGTTCGCGACTGCCATGAATCTCAGTGACTGCATCAAGAAGTTGGTCGAGATTGGAATTTGGGTTGGAAAACACACTTGATAACAGGGTTCCAAAATTTTCCATGCCGAGCATGCCACCCTCAGTTCGTGACAGTTCGTAAAAGCCATCGCTGAAAATGTATAGCTGAGCAGTCAACGGAACAGAGATTTGGTCGGAGGAGAAAGATTCGATACTTGAGGCTCCAATTAAAAGCCCTTTTCCTTGTAGCCAAAGTCTTTGAATGTGGCCTTCGATACCTCGATACAGCAGAAGCGCTGGTGGGTGTCCCGCAGCTGAAAAGGTGATATTTTTTTGCTGGTAATCAAGCACCCCGTACCAGATTGAAAATACCTTGTTTCCTTGCGCGTCCATCTGAAAGGCGCGGTTCAGTGCCGATAGGACTGAAGCCGGATCAAATGCATCACTGTCTTTCAGTGCTCGCTGGCGAAGCAAATGAAGGACTGACATGGCCATTAATGCCGCCCCGATTCCGTGACCGACCACGTCGAGAAGGAACAGCGCCAGATGATTCTCATCGAGCCAAAAAAAGTCGAGCGCGTCTCCGCCAAGCGTAGAACTTGGTAAGTAGCGCCATTCAGTAATTACTTTTTCTGAAATGTTTGCAGGCAATTGTGAACGCACATAGTTAGATGCATCTGCCAATTGAGCGCTAATAAGGGCCTCGCTGCGCTGGAGAGATTGTAACGTGTCCAGCCGCTGTCGTCCCTCCACCAGCATCGACAGCAAGTCGGCGAGCGCAACGCAAAAATTTTTGTCATAAATCGACCAGATATGGTCGGAACTTGCAACCGCCACGAATATGAATCCATACGGCTGACCTCCTTGCCAGACTGCGGCTAACAATGCGCGCGCATTCTTTCCAATGAGATCTTCATGCTCTTCGGCAGTTACATCCTCAGGTAATGACATCACGCGAAATTGACGCAGCAAAACAGGGAAAGAATGACTATGGAATTCCGCCTTCCGGTTGTCCTCAGATTCACCAACGCTGCGTTTGCGTGTGAATTGCCTGTGATTTTCTGACGTCCAGAATTGTGCAGACCGAGCCCGCATCGTTTGACAGAGAAGGTTGAGAACTAATTCAGACCCGCCCTGCACATCTAAGTTTTGGAAAACATCAGAGTGGACGACCTGTCTGAGTGCTTCTGCCTGACGTGATTGATAGTCAAAGAGAGCCGACTGCTGAAATTCCAATGTTTTTCGTTCAGTGATATCACGAGATATAATTACTAACGATTTTTCAACTCCTGCAGCCGCCGGCAAGACCCAGCCATGGGATTCCAGATAAATGTAATGGCCATCACGATGTTTCAATCGGAACTCAAGCCTTCGTCCCACCCCGGTTTGCATTGCTTGCCGCAGTGCTTCCTGCACCGTTGAAAGGTCATCTGGATGCACTTCAAGCAGAGAATCGCTCCCGGCTAACTTCTCTATGGGATAGCCTAGAACCCGCTCGTAGGCGGCATTATTCCAAAGCCTGCGCCCTTTTGAATCAATGACAGCGATCAGGTCATCGATGTTGTCGACAATCGATTCTAACGACTTCAGATTTTTGCCCCAAGGAAGAGGTATGTGGGTGATGTAGCCTGAACCGGCTACTCCGGGCAGATTGCCGTAGCGGGAGAACCCGTCATCTTCAAGATCGAAATCAAGTTCATCCAGAGAAAGCCGATGAACTCCGCTGATCTTGTATCGAACACCATGTTCGATCGGTATATCATCCAGCCGGGATCGGGAGCTGACATTGCGGGGAATCAATAAGTAGAACTCGCGGTTCTGCTCAATGAACAATACGTGGCGGGGTCGGATGGCAACAAACTTGGCGAAAACCTCTGGATAGACGGTTCCGGCCGAGCCAAGCACGTCTCCATCACCGAACGTGAATTTTAGGTTCCCGAGGGATACACGAACCATGTCCTGCAGTGTAACTATGTACACGGATAGGCACAAGCTGATGAGCAATTTGCATAAAACAACTCGGAAGCGCCACCTCGATGTTCGGCAAAGTTGGTCTGACAAACCGATCAAATTATATTATTGAGCTAAAGTGAAAGAGAACTGCATCCGTTTTCGCCGAACGTGGGTTGTTGCCCTGGTATTGATCGGCATATCAGTCGCGCTGTTTGCCCGGGACAATCAAAAGGGATCAGATTCTCGTGCCAGTATTGTAGAGGATAATATACTTGATTTGCCGACGGGGCAGCAGATTACACCGGACATTATCCCGGGTTCTAATATTCAGTCTCTAAATCCTGGCTTGAGTGAGTTTCCAGATTTTGTCGCTGGTGGAGCGATCCACTCCACCTTAAGCCCAGACGGCTCGATGCTGGCTATACTGACGAGTGGGTTCAATTTGAACTACTCTTTGTCCGGAAAAAAGGTGCCTGCGGCCTCAAAAGAATATGTCTTTATTTTCGACGTGAAGAGCACTCGGCCGGTTCTCGCCCAGGTTCTCTCTTTGCCTAACTCTTTTGCAGGCCTGGCTTTTGGTCCAAGGGGCGAGAGGATTTATGTCGGTGGAGGAAAGGATGACAACGTCCATATTTTTACTCGCGGAAGCGACGGCCGATTTGCAGAGACAGAAGCTGCCATCACACTTGGCCACAGTGGGGCTGGAGTATTGTCCCCTGATCCGGCGGCGGCTGCCGACTCAGAAAAGATCTCAGTTACCGCGGGCCTCGCCGTAACCGCAGATGGAAAGGAACTGGTGATAGCTAACACCTATCAGGATTCGATTACCATTATCGATTTAGCAAAGCGCATGGTGAAACAAGAATTGGATCTGCGACCCGGCAAGATAGATAGCTCCCAGGCGGGAGTTGCTGGTGGCGAGTACCCGTTCTGGGTAGCGGTACGGCGAAACGACACCGCGTACGTTTCTAGTATTCGGGACAGGGAAATTGTAGTCGTTTATTTAGGTGATCAGGCAAAAGTCACTGGTCGTATCAAATTGAGAGGAAACCCTAACAAGTTATTGTTAAATCTTAACCTGCTGTTCGCCACTTGCGATAATAGCGATAGCGTTGAGGTGATCGATACCGACACCAATGCTGTTGTCGAAAGTATTCCGATTACCGGCGATACGGCACCTACTTTTAAAAGGTATTCAGGTTCGGCGCCCAATAGCATGGCCATATCTGCTGACGGGAAACTTCTTTATGTAACCAATGGTGGATCTAATTCCGTAGCGATAATTGAGTTGTCGATTCCGCATTCCAAAGTGATAGGACTATTGCCGACAACATTTTATCCAACACAAATTACACTGAGTAAGAACGGTCGCTACGCGTATGTTATAAACGGCAAAAGTATCACGGGCCCGAACGATAGGTTCTCTCGAAAAAATCGAGGATCTAACCAATATGTGGAACAGTTACTGCGTTCAAGTTTGCTGACGTTTCCGATACCTGCGGCTGGGTCTTTAGGTCCTTTGACACTGCAAGTACTAAAGAACAATGGCCTTGAGTATCGTTTGTCAGGA
>JAFAXJ010000290.1 GCA_019241095.1 Verrucomicrobiota bacterium
CACCCACCGACGCATACAATGTCGGCTTACCTATAACCCCTATCATTGTCGCCATGCGCGCACCGGTATTATCAGCAACGTCTAACCTTGACCGGAGTTGGATCATTATTACATCCCTCAGCGCTTGAGGACCTCCACGAGTTGCCAACGCTTTAGCCGGCTTAACGGACGAGTCTCTTCAACCCTCACTAGATCGCCAATCTCGCATCGATTTTCTTCGTCGTGCGCATAAAGCTTTTTAGTCCGCTTAACAATCTTCCCGAACTTAGGATGAGGTACCCGTCTGACAACAGCAATCACTACGGTTTTGTTCATCTTGTTGGATATCACCTCGCCCACACGGCTTTTTCGAAGGTGCCGCTTCGAAATTTCGGCCTCTTGCGGCTCCGAAGTCAGAGTCGTATTCGCGGTGCTTTCTGTTGTCTGTTCACTCATCTTGGGTTCCTCATAACGTCCGGGCTTTCTGCGCACGCTGACTCATAATCGTTTCGATTCGCGCCACTTCACGACGGCTGATCCGTATAGCGCTGGGTCTCTCTAATGCACCTGTCTGCTGTTGTAGCCGTAAATTGAATATTTCTCTGCGTACGTCACGCCGCCGAGTGATTAACTCCTCAGTACTCAGCTCCCGTAATTCCTTGATCTTCATACCTGCAACTTTCTACCCAGCGATCGCGTGTTGCCTGGAGATAAACCTTGTTCGAACAGGAAGCTTTGTTGCCGCCAAACGCAAGGATTCCCGTGCTACGGATTCAGTGACACCATCCAATTCGAAAATCACATTACCCGGCCGAACAGTCGCAACCCAATGTTCAGGATTACCCTTGCCTTTACCCATCCGAGTCTCTGGCGGCCGTTGAGTTACAGATTTGTCTGGAAAGATTTTGATCCAGAGTTTCCCTTTTCTTTTCATGTTGCGCGTAAGCGCTATACGGGCTGCCTCGATCTGGATGTTGGTGATCCAAGCGCGATCGAGCGTCTGTAGAGCGTATTCTCCAAAGGCGATCGAAATGTTTCTCGTTGCGCTCCCCGCGCGACTACCTCGCTGTGTTTTGCGATACTTAACTCTTTTTGGAAGTAGTGGCATTCTTCATTCTCCTATTTTGAAATTACCGAACTGCCGCATGCGCCGGACGTTCCGCCCTTTCACCTCGGTCCGGCCGATCTCCGCGGTCCGTTCGATCGCCCTCTTTCTTCGATAAAGGCGCGGGCTCAGCAGCCAGTTCCGGTTTGCAAATCCAACACTTAACCCCGATTTTGCCGTAAACCGTATTGGCTTCAGCAAACCCATAGTCGATAGGAGTTCTTAATGTGTGCAGAGGAATTTTTCCTTCGCGATACCACTCGGCCCGTGATATCTCAGCTCCGCCGAGTCGCCCCGCGCAACGTATCTTGATTCCCAACGCTCCGAAGTCCATTGTCGTCTGAACTGCCTTTTTCATCGCTCGCCGAAATGAAATTCGGCGCTCTATCTGGAGCGCCACATTCTCAGCAACCAGTTGCGCATCAAGCTCTGGAGTTTTGATTTCCTGGATATCTATCTTGACCTGCTTCCCACCCGACATCCGAGTGATTTCTTCGGTCATCTTCTCGATCTCAGCCCCTTTTCGACCTATCACGATACCCGGACGTGCAGTGTGGATTGTAACCCGGATGCTGTTCCAAGCGCGTTCCACGATAATCTTAGCAACGGCTGCCATTGCCAGCTTCTGCTTTACGAACTGCCGAATTCGCAAATCAGTATGCAGGAATTCGGGAAATTCCTTAGAAGAGGCGTACCAGCGTGAACGCCAATCTTTGTTCAGAGCCAGGCGAAAACCTATAGGATTAACTTTCTGCCCCATAATTATACTTTCTCCGGGAACTCCAATTGCTCCACACCTTCCGTGCGCTTCGCACCTTCCGCAGCTTTTGCTTCATCAGAACTGACCTTCGCAGGTTTGCTGCCGGAGACAGATCTCCGCCCGAAGGCCGCCTTCTTTTTCCGCTGCACGGTTTCGGGCGACGGGTTATAGTCGTCAGTGAGCACA
>JAFAXJ010000374.1 GCA_019241095.1 Verrucomicrobiota bacterium
TTGATATCGCGGATGTAACCCTTAGACGTAAAATACCCGACGTCGCGACATTTCACGACCTGCTCATTCCCATTTTCCGTTCAGGAAAGTTAGTTTATCAACGCCCTTCAATCCATGAAATACGCAATGTAGCCGCGAGCGAATTGAAACACTTCTATGCTGGTATAAAACGATTACTGAATCCGCACATTTATCCGGTAGGACTGGATGAAAATTTACATCATTTAAAAGCTGAATTGGTAAATCAAGCCCGGGCCGATTCGGTACTGCCGGTTATGGATATCGAGCTTTGAAAGCCATGATAACACTCAAAGAGAGAGATTCTCAACGTAGCTCCCCTCCCCGATACTGCCGAGCGAGTTTTCTGACATCTTATTTTCGACCTTTTTGGGACCGATTGTCTTTTCGTGTGCTGATCGCAGGTACTACATCCGAACGGCGTCCATGTGCGATTAACTTTTAGAGCACTTCTTAACTTATGCCACGAGGAGCTAACCCGAAACGAGAACGGGAATACCGCGAGCTAGAACAAAAGTTTGAGCAAGAAGGACGTTACAAAGGTCGCGAGAAAGAAGTCGCGGCACGCATCGTCAACAAGCAACGAAAACAATACAGCGAGACAAAGGACGAGAAAGCGAAAGACCGAGCCGGCGACTCACCGGACGACTCGCTGCCAATCGACCAATACGACAAGATGACCGCGCCGCGGATCCGAAAAACGGCAGAGAAATTGTCAGATCGCGACATAGATCGCTTGCTTGATTATGAGCAGAAGCACAAGAACCGAAAAAGTGTCGTCGAATTGCTCGAGAAGCAAAGGTCTAAAAACTAAGATGACTCCAGTAAGTAACCTGTCCCCGATGATTGGTTACAAACTGAACTGTTCCGTCTTGGGAAATTACGACGGCTAGACATCCGGTAATCTCACGACAAAGCCGGTAAGCGGATCGATGTCTGGTTCCGAAGTGTTCAGCAGACTGGGCGACTTTTCGCTCACCTTCCAGGTCTAAAGCGCGATAAACTACTTCCGCTTCATGTCCCGGTATCTGAATCTCAACTCCATAGGCAATAACCCTAAATCGATGATCCATGAGCAAGCAGCCATCGATAGTGGCGAGGTCTGAAAGCCATGCTGTGAGGTCGAGATAGTGTGTGGAGATAGAATAGGACAATTCGTCGCTCCAAGAGACAAACTCCAGCCAGCCGACAGACTTGCTATGACGAGCTTTCGCCAAAGAAACCAATCGCCGTGTCACTCGATCCACCAATGAACAATAAGGTGTAGACGACTTGTTCTGGCCGATCCGATATTTCGCCTGCAGAGGTCCAGCACCCGACAACAGACCATTCAGTAAAGACTCCGACCCAAACACCAAAGTACCGCCGTGGCGCTTGTCGCGAACGTCACTGATGACCCGCTTGAAAAAGTTTGTATCGAAGTTTTCCTGAAGGTCTTCGTTGAACTCTACGTCAGCATTTTTTGCGAAATCTTTGAAGCACGGGAGGTCTTTTCGCCCTTTAAGGCAGTGCTCAGCCATCCATGAGGAGGCGAACACATTGAATCCATGTCCTTCGACGCGCCCATTCAACAAAGTTGCCAAACGGCGCGCGCCTTGATAAACGACAAGATTGCCCGGACCGCGTACATGAATAATCAACCAGTCCGGTATGGAATGCATCATACCTTGCAGATCAGCCACCAAGTCTCTTGACCATTGGCCCGTCTGCACCAATCCAGCAATCTCGAACCCTCCACCTAGTAGTCCGGTGATCGCTATGAGTGAACGGGAAAAGCTGGCCGCAGGGCTCAGTCTTCGAATCTCCTGTTCATCGAACCGACGCGGCTTCTGCAGTAAGGAAAGGTAAAAAGAGTAGCTATACAAGCTGGACGGATCCAAGTCGCTGATTGGACAGACGCAAACACGGCAGATCACCGATTGGCCTTCCTGTTTTAGAAGACTCGCCTGATAACATACGCTAAGAACAGCACTTAACGAATAGATATCATCAAAGCCAAACTGCTCCCGAACGCGCTCAAGCCCATGCTGCCATATATGTTGCGCTAAAAGGTCTGGATAGGTATGCGTTTGATTGTTCATTGCTGATGCTTCAGCTTCGCGATGACAGACTCCAGATTCAGGGAAACATGATGATCGAGCAAAGCGGCTTGGGGCACAGACAGGTTATCAGCGATAATTTCACGGATCCTGGCGAGATGCACGTTTTTGCGCTCGAGTTGATTCTGGCTGGCCCAACGTGCAGCCGCCACAATGAGACTGGAGACCTGTTCGGCAGTTAACATTTGAGTATTAATAATGATATCAAAATCGCTCCGGTCGTTAATATCGATGCCATACAGCCGTAAATACCGATTTCGGTTTTGTTCATCACGCTGCAGCGTTCGATAGAGTACCGCTTCATAGCTTGGATATTTTCCCGGCTCGCGCAGGTAAATTCTCTCCGCGCGTGTTTCGAGCGGTGCATGGAGCCAAACGCGCAAATCGGCGTCCATGATCCAAGCAGCCAAACGAGAACCTACCACGACTCTGGGCTGGAGGGAGGCCCGAATCAGGTGTAAGTCAGTCAAGAAATCGTACAACGGAGTAATTGCTGCCTTGCTTTGAATTTCATCAAAAGGAATTCGCAGGTCATAAGCCAGGTCGCGGAAGGTGTAGTTCACCACAGTGAGATCGAGCGTTTCTCCGACATTGTGCGTCGCTGTCGTGTTGCCGCAACCGCTGTGGCTTGAAATCGCAATGCTGAGTTCTAGGTCGTTAGCACTCACAAAACTACATCGGCATAGGAAGTCCTCAGAAACCAATCGTAGGTTTGACGGACGCCTTCATGGAGGGTCAGCCGGGGACGCCATCCGAGGTTGCGCAGTCGCGAAGAATCCAAGAGTTTACGTGGAGTTCCATCCGGCTTGGTGTGATCAAAGATCAGTCTCGCTTTACACCCTATGATCTCCGATATGATTGCAACTAGTTCGCGAATTGTAATGTCTTCGCCGTAGCCTGCGTTAATAATGTCAGGTGAATGGTAGTTTTCGAGAAGGAAACGCAGCGCGTCCGCCAGGTCATCAACATGGAGCAACTCTCGCCGTGGCGAACCACTGCCCCAGACAAGAATTTGGTCTTCACCTTTGACTTTTGCTTGATGCACTTTTCGAATCAGGGCCGGTACAACATGGGATTTGTCAAAATCGAAATCGTCCCCCGGTCCGTAAAGATTACTTGGCATTATGGAGATAAAGTTCTTGCCGTACTCACGAGCATAGGCCTGGCAAAGTTTGATGCCGGCAATCTTGGCGATTGCATATGGCTCGTTAGTTGATTCAAGCACTCCGCTTAAGAGAGCATCCTCCGAAATGGGTTGAGGTGCGAATTTGGGATAAATGCACGAGCTTCCCAGGAAAACAAACTTTTCGACTCCCGATTCGAAAGATGCGCTAATCACGTTGTTTTGGATTTGCAAGTTTTCGAGGATAAACTCGGCTGGAAAATCCACGTTGGCCTTGATCCCACCGACCCTTGCCGCCGCGTCGATAACTACTTCAGGCTTTTCGAGCGCGAAAAAGTCGTGCACGGCTTGGCTGTTGCGAAGATCCAGCTCGTCGCGCGAACGGAGGATCAGATTTGCATAACCGTTCGCTCGCAGGTTACGCACCACGGCGCTCCCGACCAATCCTCGATGTCCGGCAACAAAGATTGACCTGTAAGTCATCGTGCTCCTTTGGTACAGGGGTTTCTGCGCCTCGTCAAACGCAGGGACATTGCAGTAGAAGACCGCTCACGTATATTCCCGTTAAATTGGTCATCAGGGGAGATTATGAATTCTGCGTTCGACCCCATCGAAGAGGTTTTTGAAGAACTACGACAAGGACGAGTGGTCATCGTTACTGATGATGCTAGCCGTGAGAATGAAGGCGACCTGATCATGGCAGCCGAGAAGGCCACTCCCGAGTTGATAAGCTTCATGATTCGGTACACCTCCGGAGTCATATGTGTTCCTATGGAAGGATCGGATCTTGATCGTCTTGATCTTCCTCTTATGACGTTGCGCAATAATGAATCAATGCGCACAGCTTATACGATTTCCGTTGATGCCCGAGATGGGATCACCACAGGAATCTCTGCGGCGGATCGAGCGCGCACTATCCGCTTACTGAGCGATCCGTCGACCGCAGCGGTCGATCTTGTACGGCCCGGCCATGTTTTTCCTTTACGCTATCGCGAAGGCGGCGTGCTCCGGCGGGCTGGTCACACGGAGGCCGCTGTCGACTTAACCCGGTTAGCCGGCCTGCGCCCTGCGGGTGTTTTGGCCGAGGTCGTAAATGATGATGGCACAATGGCTCGGTTGCGTGACCTCTGGGAATTTA
>JAFAXJ010000387.1 GCA_019241095.1 Verrucomicrobiota bacterium
GACTGTGATTGTGAGCTTGATGTCAGATCTTTGCGCAAGGATCCGCACTAAGCGCGGTGCTTCCTTTTTGCCAGAGTTAATGAGGTAAAGGACTCTTCGCGGAGCGTGATCACCATTAAGATATCGGTTATCTACCATTTCAGCGAACCGATGAGTTACCGGAAATCCAAAAATGCGAATTTGCCCTTCTGGGATACCTGCGCCACGCAACACGTTTGCCGTATCCGCGTTTGAAACCAGAAAATAATCACTGAAACAGCGGTACCAAACGGAGTTAACGGTAATGGAATCGGTAATTACGGTCACTTGAGAGAATGCTCGTGGGCGACCATCTGCAAATACCGCGTCGATCACATAGCTGTAGATGGGATAGGTAGACACTATGGAGTCAGGCTCGAATTCGATCAAAAGGTCAGTCAGAGCCTTGCGCATTTTGGCAAAGATGGCCATGTTCGATTCCACAAATTGGGTTCCATCGATCACGTTGTAAATCTTGCCCCAGACTCGAGGTGTTTTATTGATGGCAGCAATATAAGCTTTTCGGAAAAAGTCGTTCAGTTTGCCATAGCAAGATTCAAACAAGTCCGCGACTTCAACCTTCACCTCACCAGGCGCCATATATTCCAGGGCGTCTCGGATATTCTTTGCTGCAGTGTTGTGGCCTTCGCCAAAACCAGCGGTCAGGATCAGAATCTTTTTCATCGAACTTGAGAGTTACTGCGTAATCAACCGGAATTTGCTTGAAATAAAATCGGCCGGTGACGTTAAACGATAGAGGGGCACGTCGCCAGCGAAATGGCACGTTCCAAAATGGTGAAAAAGCTGTCTATCCATTTGTTCAGTCTCGATAAAGTATAGATCGCCATTGCATTTGTGGAGAATTAAAGAGCCCTCCTATTCACTTCCAAACTTAAACGCTCAACTTGCAATTATTGAGAAGCAGCCAACATCACTTTCCTAGCCGAAGATCGTTTTTTCTCATTCTGTCGGTTTCGGCCTGGATCGGTTGCTTTACCACCAGTAGTCAGGAAACCAACGACGAAAAACAACTGCGCGATCTTTTCCTGAGGAGTCGTGAACAGATGGAAGTCGTTCCGAATCCAACACCGACCCCGAAACCAACGCCAGTGCCAGCACCTTCCGTTTCCAGACCGGTTCCAAGCACAGCTATCCCTAGAAGGACGCCAGTGATGACCCCAACTGTCGAGCCGTCGGGCACGCCCGAGAACCGGAGGAGGATTGAACAAGCGCCAACTCCAGAAGTGACACCATCGGCTAATCAAGCTGGACAGGAGACACCTAAAAAGAAAAGGCCTTGGTGGTTCTTTGGTGGACATCAACAGGACAACTCGATCGTTATCCAAAAATCAAGTGGCGAAGAAGCCAAAGATCTTGTACCTGCCGCACGTAGCGGAGGTCATTGGGTTTACCTGACGCCCCCGGTACGCGAGGCGATTGACAACGCGCGAGTGGCTCGAAATCGGTGGAAATACATTATCGTGCACAACAGCGGGACGCGGCAGGGCAACGCCCGTATCTTTGATTATTATCATCGACATATCCGGAAGATGCCAAACGGCTTGGCATATCATTTCGTGGTTGGTAACGGCACATCATCAGGGAATGGCGAAATCGAAATCGGTAATCGCTGGATGCGGCAACTGAGCGGGGGGCATGTGCATAGCGATTATCTTAATTATATCTCGCTCGGCATTTGTTTAGTCGGCGATTTCAATCGCGATTTGCCGACCAAGGCGCAATACGAAGCATTGGACGAGTTAATCCGTTATTTAAGACAGCGCGTTGGGAAAGTCGACGGTCAATATTCGATCGTACGCGGACATCGGGAAATCAACCCGAGACCGACAGATTGTCCGGGTGGCAGGTTTCCGTTAGATTGGCTGCATCGCACATTTTCCGACTACTGATGTTGCTATACTTTCCGGCGGGCAAAACAATTGCAGCTTATTACTCCATCGAGTGCATCCAACGGTGAGTCTTGCGATCCGAAAACCGGAGTAATAGGAGTCAAGCCCTGACGCGATCAAATTCAACTCTGGAACACTTGATAGATCCCAAGAGCAAAACTAATCTTTTTGAAGGCGCATTGCATCGACTAGAGCGCTTTTCAACGAAGGAAATTTGAAAGTATAATTGTTTTGTTCTGCGACAGCGGATCTGATCTTCTGACTGTCCAACAGTAGCGCCGATTGATCCCGTAACAACAAGCTGAGAAGCGGCCCGGGAACACTAAAAATCTCTGGACGTTGTGCAACCTGGGCGAAAATCGAGGTAAATTGCTGGTTCCTAACCTGCTCAGGTGCTGCAGCATTCAAAGGGCCTCGGATTGTGTCGCAAGTTGCCGCTAAGAGAAAAAGCGCAGCTACATCGGCCAAATGAATCCAAGGCATCCACTGTTTTCCTGTTCCCAGCTTACCTCCTAAGCCCAATCGAAAGACAGGAGCCAGAATCTGCATCGCTCCGCCCCCAGCGCCTAGTACCATGGCAACCCGCACTGGTACAAATCGCGTTCCGAAAGATTCGACGGCAGCTCCTGCTCTTTCCCACTCTTTGGCGACATCCACCAGAAATCCTGAAGTTCCTGGAGAGCTAGTTTCTGTGATTTGCTCCTCACCTCTATCGCCGTAAATACCTACCCCAGAAGCCGCAATGAGAGCAGTTATCCGACTCTTTTCGATTGCATCGACGAGCCATTTTGTTCCTTGAACACGACTTTCGCGGATTTCGCGCTTCTTTTCTTTAGTCCACAATCCCAGAATTGTTTCTCCTGCAAGATGAATTACAGCATCAACGTTCGATAAATCTACGTTGGGACCAAAAATCCGGGTTTCCTGGCAGCCAGGGATTGTCGTCGCGTTTTTTCTGGTGAATCCGATAACGGTGTGATTTTGAGAACTGGCAGTTTTGATCAACTCGCGCCCAAGAAACCCGGAAGCGCCAGTTAAGCCAAGAATCATTTCTCAGGTCATTGCATGGATTCTTTTCTTTTGCAAATAGCCCCGTAGCTTCCCTTTCGCGTAAGCATCGAAATGTCCGATGAAAGCCTGCGCTGTATCGGTCAATCGATTCTGGTCACGAGCCGAGTCGCTATCTCGCGCACCATTTCCTCCAGCAGCAATCGCAAATGGCTTCCCTGACGAAAATCAGAGGGTGCAATATGCCTTACCCTGTCCGAGTGTTCCGAAAGATGAAAACTTTTGCGGAAGCTTGCTCTGGTTAGATCATCAGGATTGTAAACCGCGATTGCATTGCCCCCATTTTTCCGCATGATCGTAAAACAAGGAACATCGGTTGGTCCGTCGCCGATATAGATCATGTTCTGAAAGGGCACGGGCCGCAGTTCGTCGGGCATGTGGTCGTTTACGTCCTGGGCCATGTCCAGCAAACCTTTGTTGATTCTGAAAAGGTACTGGGTTTTTTGCGTATGACTGATAACGCGCTTTGGAAAAGCAATCTTGCCGTCGTCGTTTTCAGCAAATTCGCAACCGAATATCTCTCTCAGGTAAGGCTGCAAGCGACTACCTTGAATAAGAACTCTTAAACCGGAGGAGACGATAAAATGCTCAACCCGAATGCCCGCAGCGATATGTGAGGCTTCCAGCAGGTCCGTTTTAAATTCTTCGAACATCTCCGGCAGTCCAGGATATAGAGCCATTTTAATCCCTAGCTTTTTCAATTGGGCGTTGCTGGGTCGATCTAGAGCGAGATAATCCAACAGGCATTTCATGTAAGCCAATTCACTGTCGTAGCCTTCGACTTGCACCATTTCAAAACAGCGTTTCCAAAATTTCTCGGCATTTATGCCGAAGGCAGGAAAAATGACGTCATCCTGCATGTAGGAGGGACTTAATGTCAGATCGTAATCATAAACGATAGCAACCGTATTTTGCACTATCATAGAGCCGACGCTATCTTTGCGGTGAAGCCGATATTACCGGGCGATCGAGGATCGCCTGATTTAGCTGAGCCCGACGTATAGATCGAGGTGCAACGCATTGTGATCAGGTTGCAATTCAAGTTATTCCAAAAAACAATTGGTCTGTACTTAAAAGGAAGGAAAATAAACGTAATAGTCCACTTATCTGTGGAATCGTCGACCTTCCGTTTAAGTTCCGGGTCTGAATGTCGATTTTCTGCCTTTAAATCAAAGGTTGATGAAATACTCCGTCCAGGAACTTCGGGAAGTGTTATCCTTAGCCACGCCTGAGCAAGTAGCCGAGCTACGTGCAATCAGCGAAGTATTCAACATTCCGTTGGATGAAGTTTGTGCGGAGCTTTTGACGCTGATCGACACGCATTATCCCATGCCAAAGTTTCAGTTTTCGGTAAACTGACGGTGCTTCCGAGCCTTGACGTTCAACCCTCAGCGGACTTTTCCCAAGTTCCCCCTAACCGCTTCAGTCTGATCGATTCGACGTTTTCAACGATTGGACCATTTGCCTCGGTTTTCGATTTCACCTCGAGCCATTTCGAATTTGTTCGGAAAACATTCCACTTCGATTCCAGTTCCTCTACGGACTGCCACTCCAAAACATACCAAAGGTGCCTTGAGCCTCCTGTCTCTATCCAAAAATCCAGAACCTTAAATCCTAGCTCGTTGAAGATATCAAAAGTATAATTCTCGAATCGGCTCAAAATATCCGATTCCCGTCCGGGAGTCGGGACGTAGTGACGCAACTCGTAAATCATAGGTTCAGTGTTTGTCCTCGAAGGTCAACGTGTTAACAATCGGAATATTTCCGATCTTGAATTTCTGTCCGGTTTTGGAAAGTCGGTCTGTTTCTAGCCCGCATAAGCTCGGCATAAGCTAACTGGTCATCATACATCTTATGATAGAGGCGGTACTTTCGATCGTGGTAATCAAGAACTTCTCCTCCTGTAAGAATCAACTGCCGGGCAGCACCAGCTATTTCCTTCCTTGCAGTGATGATGTCCGGACAAACCTTTGCGGCAACAGGTCCCGGAAGGGCGGCTCCAAGAAGAACAGGTTCCGGCTCACGCGGAAGCACAGGCGTGCCATCAGTAATATCGGCGTGCTCTCTCAAAAACACGTCATTTTT
>JAFAXJ010000224.1 GCA_019241095.1 Verrucomicrobiota bacterium
GTGTACTTTTCGAATCTCGATGTCTGGCAATGTGAATCTGCCCGACGCGACTATGCGGAATGTTGTCGAGATAATCGTAAGGATTAAAGGTATGATTCTGCGCAGAAACGTAGATGTTGTTAACGTGTAACAGAATCCCCACAGTCAGCTAGCTCGACTGCCTCGCTGAGGAATTCCCATTCTTTCATCTCCGAAAAATGGTACTCGGCATAGCTGCTGACATTCTCGACACAGATTGGAACTTCCAAGTAATCGCGAGCGGCCCGGATTTTTTCCGCCGTATGCCACGCGACGCTTAGTGTGTAAGGCATGGGCAGCAGATCGTGGGTATAACGTCCATCAAAGCTTCCCCAGCAAAGGTGATCCGAAAGCCGAGGAGTATTGGTTCGCTTTACTAAGCACTTTAAACGCCCAAGATGCTCTGAATCGAATTTGTCTGCGGAACCGAATACATTGCAAGGCCATGCTGCACACCCGCTACTGTTCCGGGATAGAATCCAGCACTTCCAGAGGCCGGCCTCCGTCTACCATGAAGTTTTCTGAAATAATTTCGAACCAATCGACTACCGGTTTTCTACCAGGATATGCCGATATGCGGTACTCGCAGTGCAATCCCTATACCGTAGCCGGTGAACCCATTGAAATGCATTGCAGGCATAGTCGCGCCTGGAGGCGAAGTCGCGCCGGGAAGCCAGTTGCGCTGCTCAGGTCCCAGCAAAGCTCCCACCTGAACATTGCCGCCAGCAGCTTCGGCGTAACCGAACTTCGCCAACTCGTCTAGAGCATCACACGAGAGAAGGTTTGTTGCCGTCCGTAGCACAACCACCATTGCCCTTGCAGGAGTTTTTGCCCTTACAGCCGTTATCGCTCGTCTTGCACCCGCCCTGTCCTTTGCACTGGTTCTGACCTTTGCAGCCGTGTTGACCTTTGACATCGTCGGCAACACTTCGCATTGAGACCCCTGCTTTCGATATGACGTTCGGCACAGTGGTCGACGCCTGGGTTCGCGCTGCGAACGCTCCGCTGAGAAGACCCGCAACTGCCGCGCTGGTAATGACCGCTTTGGATGTATTCATATGTATTTTGTTATGTGTTGAAGAAGCCAGGACCTGAGAACCCGAAGCTTCTGGTCCTCACGAGATAGCATAATTCATATCATCAGAGTAAAACTTCACGACCTTATTCCGTCGCAATCTTGTTTGCACTTCGGCCGGTTTCCGACATCTTGTTACTGCACCGGTTTGGTGCTTACACCGCAACCGGCATAGATTGCACAGGAAGGTAGGGTCGCATCTCCGAGGCGACTTCGTTTACAGGGCTCGGCTCGAAGATCTGCCGTACGCATAACGTCGATCATCAATAACCCACGTACGCTTTTCACAACTGAAGATGGATATTAATCTTGACGCTCCCGACTGGTCTGCCATTCCCAAGCCACAGGACGATGGCGCCGCAAAGCAACTTTGGGGAGCTAGACTCCCAAGCGTTCCGCTCCCAAGCACAGACCGTTCGACAGTCGATCTCTCTACCTTGCCAGGTCGCACGATAGTTTACGCTTATCCACGAACAGGCCAACCAGGTACGGCAAACCCCGAAAATTGGGATATGATCCCTGGCGCACGGGGTTGCACGCCGCAATCATGTTCCTTCCGAGACCATTATGCCGAACTCAAAAGCTTGGGTGTTGACCATCTTTTTGGCGTTTCGACTCAAAGTACTGCTTATCAGGAAGAGGCTGCCAAGCGTTTGCATCTTCCCTTTCCTATCCTGTCGGATGAACATCTTGAGTTGGCAAAATCGCTGGCTCTTCCAACTTTCGAGGTATGCGGTTTGATTCTGCTGAAACGGCTGACGCTTATCATTGACGATGGGAGGATCATTCACCTTTTCTATCCCGTATTCCCTCCTGATCGCAGTGCAAGTGACGTGATCGCATGGCTGTCAGTACAGCCTGCCCGCGATCTCGAGCTCAAAAATCATGCCTGAAAATGCAATGTGCTTTGCCGAACGGAGGGGGTCGAACCCACACACTATTGCCAGTACCGGATTTTCCCGGTGCGTCTCTTTATAAGTACGTTATCGCCAGGCCTTCGTTCCAGGTCATCAAGCAGAAGCATCAGCACGTAAGCTCTGCGGGACATATGCAAAGCCCGTGCCCGTTTGCTGAGCTTTTCAATGATTGAGCCAGGCGCTGAAATAGATATCGACACCGTCTTGTCGGGCGCAGGAAAATACTCAGAGCTCATCAGCCAGCTCCTCCCCCTCTTCCACTTCTAACTCCAAGGACTCACTAAACCCCCGTGTCACCCGTGAACGCCGTTACGATGGCGAATCCTGGGTTCTTTGGGCACGAAGGTTAACATCTTTTAAATCCGTATTTAGAGCTCTGATCCTCGCCGGATCGTGCTGGTGCAAAATCCGCAAAAAGGCAACCGGCTTCCAAGGCTTCGAGAATGTCCAGGCGCGTAGCTTCGCTGCCGTTCTTTAGAAAATGACTCTATCGGGATCTGCAAGCCCGAAACTCGAGTCTTGTTCTTCCTGCTCAATATCCTCACGGCTCCAGGAATACCTCGTTATCCAGATGATCGCCAGTTCCGGGCAATTATTTAGTGCGCCGGCCGCCAAGATCTCTTCTATCATAACACCTCGCCCGGTAGCGCCCAATCGTTGCACTCGTTATGCGTGGAACGTAGCGCACATAGAATCAAATATATGCCGGATGCGATGCCCCCCTCAAAACAGTTGCGCTCAATCACGCATAATGGTCCTAACAAGAACCTAGAAAATCCCCGAGTCTCCGCCCGCAGATCAAGCATCTGTTCTGCTCGTAGGCATTTCGTATTTTCGCTAGATTTATCGAACGCAAATCTCCTTTACCGTCAGCACCAATCCCAGCCGACCATGGTATCGGTATCACTCGTTCATTCTTTGGCAATACTGCAAGCCCTTGAGGTAACGTCATAATACCTATCTTCCTAACCTCTCTCTCCTCGAACTATCATTTTACCGAGCTAATGTAGATTCCTAAGCACTCCTAAGTTAACATAAATAAATCCTGACTTTCAGCCAGACGAATTTGAAGACGATTACTTCTATAATAATATTTCCGATTTGAAGATCCATTCGATACCTGCAGTATCGA
>JAFAXJ010000618.1 GCA_019241095.1 Verrucomicrobiota bacterium
AGTCAGAAGTATGGGCAAGGGTGAGACAGCAGATAAAATCAAAGCTGACCGAGAAAAACAGACCGGTTTCAACACGGGTGAACTCGAGAAAGACATCAAAGACCAGCTAAGCCGGGTCGTGTTCCTGAAAGAGGGCGGGCGGGCTAAAATGGTTCCAGTCGAGACTGGCATTGCCGACAATAATTACATTCAGATTCGATCGGGCATTCGCGCAGGGGATGAGGTGATCTCTGGTTCCTACACAGCTCTCAGTAAGGATCTGAAAGACAATTCAAAAGTGACGGTTGAGAAACCAAAAGGCTCAACGTAGGGCATCTATGCAGGAAAGCGGAATAATCATTCCGGTTCGCCTTACTCGTTCAAAGGGTGAAAGCGTTATCCGAATCCATGGAATCACGAAAGAATACTTCATGGGACACGCTGTAATCCAAGCCTTACGCAAGGTCGACTTGCTAATTCGCCGAAACGAATACCTGGCTATCATGGGCCCTTCGGGTAGCGGGAAATCTACGTTAATGAATATGCTTGGCTGTTTGGACACGCCCACAACCGGGACTTACGAGTTCAATGGCAAGGATGTTGCGTCAATGGAGGACGACGAACTCGCTGCGATCCGTAACAAGGAGATAGGATTCGTATTTCAGACCTTCAATTTGCTTCCTCGTTCCACCAGTTTGCAGAACGTAGAACTACCTCTTATCTATGCGGGCCTCAGCCGGAATGAACGTTTGATACGAGCCGAGCAAGCTCTTGCCTCCGTTGGCCTGGCGGAACGCATGTATCATAAGCCAAACGAGTTGTCAGGCGGACAGCGCCAGCGGGTAGCGATCGCTCGTGCTCTGGTGAACAATCCATCCATTATTTTAGCTGACGAGCCTACTGGAAATCTCGATTCCAAAACCGGGCAGGAGATCATGAATCTGTTCGAGAGCCTTTACGCTACCGGCAATACGATCGTGGTAGTGACGCACGAAGAAATTATCGCGCGACACGCCAGGCGGGTGGTACGCCTTAGAGATGGCCTGATTGAGAGTGACCGGGAAAACATTGAGGACTGAGTTGTTCAGACTTATCCAGTTTGAAATTTTTGAAAGTTTCCGGATAGCTGCGCAACAATTAGCCGCTAATCGCACCAGATCGGGCCTGACCGCGCTGGGCGTTATCATTGGTATTATTGCAGTAACGCTGATGGGAACTGCCATTAAAGGCATCGACATCGGTTTTGACAACAGCATGGCCGGGTTTGGTGATGATGTTCTTTACGTCGAGCAATATCCTTGGAACACCGGCGCCGACTATTGGCAATTTCGCAACCGGCCTGACATAAAGCTCAATGCAGCCGATCGACTTAATCAAATAATAGGGAGCAATCCCAAATCGTTCCTTGCCGTTGCGATTAACGCTCCGGCTTGCATCCAAACGGTCCTGTACGGCAAGCGGCAAATATCAAACGTTTACACGACGGGGACGACAGACCAGTTCTCGTATGTTTCTTCGACTGAGTGCGAGAAAGGCCGGTTTCTGAACGAAGCGGAAAGCAAAAGCGGCCGGAATGTCTGCGTCATCGGACGAGATGTAGCAAGCGGGCTTTTCGCAAACACTGCACCACTAAACAAAGTCGTGAGGATTCGAGGTCAGGAGTATCGGGTGATCGGGGTCTTTGCTAAACAAGGTTCTTTTCTGGGCATCTTCAGCTGGGATTCTCAGGTTGTAATACCGCTTGTTTCATACATCAAATACTTCAAGGCCAACCAGGAGAATGCCTCCATCCGGGTCAAGGTTAAAGACAAGAACCGAATGCCAGACGCGATTGAGGAACTCAGGGGATCTTTTCGCCGAATTCGCGGGTTGCTCCCAGAACAGGCGGATGACTTCGCAATCAACGAGCAAAAATCACTTCGTTCATCGATTGAGCCAATCAAAACCGGCTTAGCGATTGCGGGGCTATTCATCACCGGATTAGCACTTTTCGTCGGTGCGATCGGCATCATGAATATTACGTTTGTGAGCGTAAAAGAGCGCACGCGCGAGATAGGGACCCGAAAAGCTTTAGGCGCTCGCCGTCGCACCATATTGTTACAATTCTTGATTGAAGCGATCTCGATCTGTTTAGTCGGTGGAGCGTTGGGTCTCATACTTTCGTACGCTTTATTCCTGCTGCTAACTCGGGTATTTCATGATTTTCCAATTCAGTTTTCTCCTCTCCTGGTTGTGCTTGCTCTCCTAGTCTCCGTTGTAACCGGAATCCTTTCCGGTTTCGCTCCGGCTTGGCAAGCGTCGCGGTTAAACCCCGTTGAAGCCCTTAGGTACGAGTGACCGGCGAAGTATGATGATCTTGGAAATTGTCGACATGGCATGGAGGTCTTTAGGTGCAAACAGGTTGCGCTCAGCTCTGACCACTTCCGGAATTACCATCGGCATTTTTTCGGTGATTAGCGTAATGACGGCGATTTCGGCCCTGCAAAGCTCAATCGAAACAGGATTGACTTTTCTGGGGTCAAATACGTTCCAATTCTCAAAGTATCCGACCATCATCAATGTCGAAGGTGACGAGCGATATCGGAACCGGCGAAATATCGACTATCAAACTTATCTGAATTTTGCCCTGCTCATTTCAGATAAAGTCGATGTGCTTTGTCCCAAGCTTTGGGACGGTGGGATTCAAGGCGTGTACAAGAATAGAAAAACGAATGCTAACATCGAGCTCTGCGGGACCAATCAAGGGTTCATCTTAGCGAACAAGTTTACGATCCGGGCAGGCAGAAATCTCTCGAGCGAAGATGTTGAGTTCTCGCGTAGCGTTTGTGTTATAGGGCAGCAGATTGTTAAACGCCTTTTTCCACAGGAAGATCCTCTTGGGACGCAGATCAGGCTTAATGGCAAATTGTACGAGGTGATAGGCACGTTTGCTGAAAAGGGCGGGGGCTTTGGCGGAAGCGAGGACAATCTTGTCATAATCCCGATCACCAAGTTTTTTGAGAATTACGGTACCAAAGAGCGCTCTTTGAATGTGGCTGTTGAAGCAGAGAGTCAACGGCAATATCAGCGTACCTTGGGCTTAGCGATCGGCGCGTTCAGAACAGCTCGTCATTTGCGTCCAGAAGATTCAAACGACTTTGAAATCTACGGCAACGATTCGTTGGCTGGTGCCTTTCGCAGTATTGCAGGAACGGTACGAATAGGAGCATTCGTGATTAGCACGATCGCGCTGCTTGCGGCCGGCATCGGTATTATGAACATCATGCTGGTAAGCGTTACGGAGCGAACCAAAGAAATCGGTGTGAGAAAGTCGCTTGGAGCGCGGCGCCAGGATATCCGGACTCAATTTTTGCTGGAAGCGTTGTTCCTTTCGCTGTTAGGCGCTTTTGCAGGAATCATTTTCGGCATTCTGGCGGGAGATGGCCTCGCGAGCTGGCTTCAGGCAAAGACAGTGTTTCCTTGGGGTTGGGCGATAGCTGGGGTATTGGCCTGCTCTGCCGTGGGAATCGGATTCGGACTTTACCCTGCAAATCGAGCGGCATCACTCGACCCCATTGAGGCGCTCAGGCATGAATGAGGCAGCAGCTAAGAGCTTGCAGCTTTGTCTAGAGGGTGAAGCTCGGAGAGCAACGCTCCGTTCGCGCTAGTCTCCTACCGAAAATCAGGGGTCTTTCGGAGTTAAACAATTTCTTTCCGATCCTATTCATATGACCGCAACGCGGAAGAGCATGGAAACTTGGCAGAGAGATGATCTGGCCGGGTGCTGCAAAGGCGCGCACGTGAAACCTTCGACGCCAGGGCAAGCTTAATCGTACCCTCACGAAAGGCATTCGCGGCGAGAACACTCGACGATCCGCCTTATGAGTTGCCGCCGCCCAAACTAGATCATCTGCTTCGAATGACTGATCACACCGGAATTTTGCAGCATGCTAGTTCTACCGTGCCGTGCCGAATTACGCGGCGGGCTACTGCACAGACGATAACGCGCGTGCTTTCATTCTGACTTTATTATTGGATTAGACGACGGGACTTCCAGCGCTCATGAAGTTTGAACGCAAGGAGGGGCGCGAAAGCTAGAATAGCTCCGATTGTCTTTTCCTCCGTTAGCCTGACCATCCTCCATCGATAATGTGCACCTGACCGGTTGTGAAACGGGATTCGTCTGATGCAAGGTAAACCGCTAAGGCAGCGACTTCTTCCGGAGTGCCCAGACGGTGCATCGGTTGTCGTGCACGAAATGCTTCCCACACCTCGGAAACTGCTGTCCCGGTTTGCAAGGCCTGAGCAGAAACGCGTTCCACAAGGGAAGGGGACTCGATCGTTCCTGGACAGATTGCGTTGCAACGAATGCCCTGAGAAACAAAGTCAGCCGCAACGGATTTGGTGACTCCAAGGACGGCAGCTTTGCTTGCAGTGTAAACAAAACGATTGGGCACACCTTTTACGCTACTCGCAACTGAAGACATATTGATGATCGACCCTTGAGTGGTCCGGAGCATTCCGGGTAGCAAAGCTTTGATCATCCGGAACATTGCCCTCGCGTTCAGCGTAAAGGCGGAGTCCCAGTCTTCCTCAGAACAGTCCAAAATTGTTCCCGAATGTACGTAGCCGGCGCAGTTGAACAGCACGTGGATTTGGCTGAGTTGTTCCGCAAATGTCTGAATTGCGGCCGGATCGGTTACATCCAATTGCTGGACGCGACACACCCCGCTTAGATCCCGGAGTTTTTTTAAATTGATGTCGGTAGCGATCACATCAGCGCCTTCCGAACAAAATGCTTCAGCAGTGGCTCGACCAATCCCTTGAGCTGCCGCCGTAACGACTGCGATCTTTCCCGTTAAGCGCGTACTCATCATCAAAGCATACGAGGATGGCCGGCTAGAGAGCAAGGCTCTCCCGCGGCAAGCCCATGAAGAATATCAGGGTCCTTCAAAGTGTGCTTACGCGCAAGTTCGAGGCAACCGGGTCTGCGGCGGTCACCGGCCGTATTAACCTGGAGCCCGTGATAACCAGGAAAGAATTTCAGCGCCAATTCGATCCGCGAACGAATCCAGCGTTTGTTATGCCGGGTTGCGCGTTTATGTCAGGCGCTTTACAGCGCCCATTCTATTAACATAAGAAACCAGAAAGTTCAGCAAGAAAAAGAGAGCGCTGTCCTCCTTATTACCTGCTTCTTCGAGTGCGCCCAACAGACCCCTGATGTTAGTCAGTTGCCTGGCGCGTCAGAGCTTGCTCTCTTTAGTAAGCTCCCCAAATTGCGGCGCAATTTTACTACGGTAAGAAACTCTGGCTGCTTGGACGCGCTTGGTGGCATTCTTGAGCGTGATTGGGGCTCGGCAGTTATAACCGACGCACCATTGGTGCTTATGCCCGATAGTTAGCTTGGTTCTG
>JAFAXJ010000180.1 GCA_019241095.1 Verrucomicrobiota bacterium
AGAACCAAATTCCGAATAAGTAAAGAAAAAGCTCGTTCGATTCGCAAAACAGAAGTTATTATGAAGTTCAAGTGTAGCGGCTAGTGAGTGGGAGGCCTTAGCACGCCAGCCGATTTTACACTCTATCATTGCCGGGCAATTTTATAAGTTCGTCCATTGGACCGACAGCTCCGGATCAGGGCTTGGAAGAACCTTTTCCAGTTCAGACAGATGCTGGTTTTAAATATTCGGTCAGCCAGTTATACAGGGGTGCAGGGCGAGATTCCTTTATCTTAAAACATGATGTACAGGCTTTATTCATTTAGAGATAACATTTTGAGCTTAAACATATCAACAAAGACGATTCGCCAAAGCGATGTGCAGGGAGGGCGACCCAATGTCGTTCGCTAGGCTATCAAATCCGCGCTTCGAGCAAATCACGAGCCTGGGTTTTCTTGATGACCCTAGCTTTGCCGCCACGGGTTGCTCCCGAGGCCAACCCTCGAGCAAAGAAAGGTAGTCCGAGTAGGGCAGGTCGCCTCGGTTGATATGTTGTGCTTTCCTTAGCTCCGGGAGTTCAACTAGGAAACGCTCGTGACGTTCCCAATCTTTCCCCGTCAGGAATTATTGGCGCGTGCCGATTTCTAAGCCGTTGATTGGTTTGCAGCCAGTTTCGCACGCACTTCACAGCAATTTGCGGACGGTTGTTATGGGCTTGGATATCGACGCCCGCGAGATCTGAACAGAATTTCTGATATCTGTAACATCCAGAACAAGACACAATTTGCGCCATTTTTGTCCGAACTCTTTTGCCCCAAGATAGAGTCCCAAATTCAGAGGCATATTGAATCTTGGAAGGTGATTTTCGCTATCCAGTTCAGTCCTGGAGATATCATGGATCGCGTAATCACATGCCTTGATTATCTCCAAGAGCTTGTTGTATCTCGGCTGGCCGGAATCGCTTGTTTCCAGAGCACAGAGTTAGACCGGATGGTCAAGTTAGGAGCGAAAAATCGAACGATGGCTAAAATGATAGTTGCGCGTTCTAACAACGAGCCCGGCCCCAACCACCGTTACCTGCAAGCCCATCAGGCGTGGCCTTCCCTGCTCACTCGCTAGAAAATCTTTCATCGCGGAATCGGGTCACCACAAGTTAAAGCGTTGCGTCCAACTTTACGAGATCGCCTGCCACGTCACAGGAGCAAGTACCGGTGGCGTGAGCGCAAGGGCCGCGCACGTATCAGGATTCATGTCGATGCGAGGCGAGTAGTGCGGGAGCGTGTCCTTTATCAGCGCCGTCACGGTCTGACCATTGTGCGGATTGCTGATGAGGACGGGCTGCAAATGTGCGGCAGCCACATTGCCCCATGTGGCGACCATCCATTCGGGCGAGAGCGCGCACGAAGCGCCGCTGCCATGCTTAGTGTCGTCCCCCCAGTAGCCGATGCCGTTATCCCCGATTCCCAAGCAATACTCCTCGCTGCCCCCGTTGGCCTTGCACCGCTCGTACGTGGCCACATCTGCCAGATCGGCGAAGCTACTGCCGGTGACATTGTGCACCACGGACTCTGAAACAGACGGCGCGAGTGATGCTGGATCAGCGGGTGCAAAAGTGGGAGATGGATTGAGGTTCGCGCTATGGTCAACATCCGGTGAATCGAGCTGGATTTGGTCGTAGTAGAATGCCACCCTCGCCAGAAAATCCTCCCAGTTGCTTAGAGGATTTCTCAGTAGCGCAGGGCAGTTTTTTCCACTCCAATCAAAATGCTGGACTACATTGCCCTGGAGGGGAATTCCAAGTTCATGCAGTTGTATCGCGGTTAGCAGGGCGGCGCGATCGTTTGCCGCCAGTTGATCAATACCATCGTTTTCGCAGATCTCGATTCCGATAGTGGAGTAATTGCCCTGATAGGTGGCTGTGTGCCAGCCCACCTCATTTACTGGAAGACTTTGGTAAACGCTATGATCGTCGACGGTGAAATGCCAGGACACCTTCCGAGCCCGCGCATCTGGACCTTTTTGATAAATTGCGTGCGCTTGCGCATCGGCGCCCGCAGCGGAATTGTCTGTATTGTGAATCGTTATCTGAGCAGGTTTCAGCGGAGCACCGGGCCGATTACTGTTTCCGACCGGGACGAAATCGACCATGATATTAAGCCGCTGCCTTGCATCTGGGATGGTTCCCGGATGTGTAACCATTGGCGAACTGGCCAAGCTTGTAGCCGCCATGCAGAGCGCTTTCAAGTCGGGACACGTGCCGATACCATCAGTTGGCGTCACACCGTTCCTTGGAAGAGCTGTGGCGAAAGAAGGAGGCTCACCGGTTGTACTTACGCGCGGATCCCGTAAAACTGCGGCCGCACTTGCCAAATCCTTTGGAGTGCGTTTCATAATCCGTACATTGCGCTCGATCAGGGACGCCATGTTGCCGCCCACCAACAATGGCCACAGGTATTTGTCCGTCACCCTGTTGTCGAGATAACCGGGATGCCCATTGCCCTGGGTAACCTCGTGCGCGGACGCATCAAATGAAGCACCGCCAAATACAGGAACAAATTGATAGAAGTGAGTTGCTGGTACATCAAGAGAGGCTACAAAGACTGGATCCCTAGGATTGTACAAATTAATCCACTTTGCTACTGGTATCATTTTGACTTGCCCATTCCACATCCGATCTTTTACAAAAGTGTTGTCAATCTGCGATCCGAAGGTCACAAAAGTTCCGTGCAGGAACGTTGTTAGACCTCGAGGGTCATTTTCGAAAAAGTCGTAACAGATTAGCGAGCCCAAACTGTGGGCGAAGATAATGTCCGGCTTGGCGCTTTGGATCAAGTTGAACAAAAGATCTCGGCAGGCTGATCTCAGATCGCCCTCAACAACCCACTGTGCCACCATCCCAGCGCTCCAACGGATTTCACTTAAAAAGTCCTCACCTGGCTGTTCCGGCATCGGAGCAGCCGTTAGAGCTCTGGGGCGTTGCAAGGTATGCCATGCAGCAGTGGCTAACAATTCAGCCGCCGCTGCACCATATAATAGTATATTGCTGCTGTGCTGATCGAAAATATCATTGTAATTTACGCCGGTAAGATTAGGACTTGCTTTAGCGCTCGCCTTTGTCAAACCGCTCGTGATCGCACTGATCCAACTCCCATATGGATTATTATCCTCGTTGGTATCAACGCCATGGATCAATAGTATATTCATGGGGATCTAATATTATTTGTTCAGTGAGTGGCCCAATCGACGAACCGGCACTATAGAATGAAAGTGTTTGATTATGACTTCTTGTTGGTGCGCTATACCTGCAGACTAATGACAAGATGGTCCAACGTATGCTCGCGGCCCGAGCTCTCTAATAAGTCAATTATGAAGGCCTAATTTAGCGATTACCTCGCTACGTTTCTTTTACGTTAGGTTTTGGATTTAATATCCTGTGTCGCTCGAAGTGCTTTCATTCCGCGGCGACGGCAGGGGCCAATCCTAAAGAAAGATTTTCCGTTGCTGCCGGGGGTCATCCTTCTAAGTTAATTGTATTGGGGATCGCTATAGATGATTCAGA
>JAFAXJ010000287.1 GCA_019241095.1 Verrucomicrobiota bacterium
TCTGAGAGTTCGAACGCCTTTTTTTCGCTGCGAGCGCCCTTCGTGATGTACTTGGCGCTTGCAGTAACCGCATCTTCAGTGAACTGCAAGGTGTGTTAGGTAACTGCGGCCTTTGACGCTTTCTCAATCGCTTCGCGGATTGGACGAATTTGGATCTGGCCGACGAAACGCGTGTTAACTAACTCCGGAAACAATAGCATCCAGACTCCGAACAACACTTCATGTTTGACCGAGACGTATGTTGTCAGCAATGTAACCAAAGTAAGGATCCGATATGGCAACGGAACTCTTCAGTTTGTTCTCCACGTCGTCCATGGTCTGCCAACTAGACGCATAGGTGCCGAACCACCGGTCGACGATCACAGCCTGTGCCTCAATCCCGAAGTCGCTATAGGGCGGCCCTGCGGGCCCGACATTGTAAGCGCTCGGCCCTTGGAAAATCTGCGCGTCGAGGGCGGAGCAAATCCATCCGGCTATGAACCATCCGTGAGCAATTTGCCAGGAGTGCGTTAACTCATGGATGAACAATTGTCCCTGCGTGGCGTAGGTCATGCCGAGCCTGTAATGAATTGGATCATCGTACGCGGATCCGATGTTAACAAGGATCGTGCCGTCGATGTTGGGAAAGGTAAATCCCCGGCCATTAAGGCCCGACATATCCGTTAGAACAATCCGATCAGTGGGCAACGTGTCGTCAAACACCTTCGACGCGAACACAATCTCCTCAGGCGAAAGACTCCGGTGTCGGGGGGCATTCACTATTCCTGCTACGATAGCCGGAATCACTATACCGGGGCCGAAGACGAACACGCTGACAGCCGTCGGCACGGGATTCTTGAGCGCGGTGACAATCACTCCTTCCAAAACACTAGGACTGCCAAACTTAACTCCGGTGATTTCCCCCAGCTCATTGCCGATCACGATCACTTCGGCCAGATGCGGCCCAAACACAACGGACGCGACGAGGAAGCCGAGAAAGTCGTTGAACAGATCTTCGACGGCATGCAGCAGACCGGTGTCCTGGTAAGACTTGCTAACTGTCATTGTCGCTTGACGCAATTCTGACCAAAACTGTTGGATCCTGGGTTCCGTGCCCGACTCACTCCAATCGTTGTCTCTGTTCGGGCTTCCAAACGGAGAGGAACCAGTGCCGTCCGTATGACCGCTATGCTGCGCGGCCACAGCTATATCCGGCGTGCTCACGACCGCCCGCACGCGAAAGTCATACGGGTCCCAGCCGCTGTCGTGCATGTGCCCGGAGAAGGTATAGCTTGCGTCGCTGCGGAGCGTCATTTCAACCCAGCCTCCGAGCGCGGTTCCAGACGGGGTGACAACGTCCTGGTGGAATGTAATCGGAGGCGACTCTATCAACCCAACTAAGTCCAGGATAGAAATGGGATTCTCTAGGCCGTAGCGCAGGGTCAGGGCTCGAAGGCTGATTGGCGAAACGCTTGCCCCTGCAAGTTTGGCTGCTGCAAGAATACTCTTCATATCAATCGCTTTCTTTAAAGGTAATTAGAATAAGTAGTCACTTTGGCTACCACGCACATTCGGTTCTGTGGCGTCCCGGAGATCACGGCGATGTTGGCGTTCCCGGCCTTCCCTGGAACCCCATGCGCGGCAATCGTCGTTCTCTAGGACAGCCCCATGAGGTCTCGCACGCTGACACTGTTACTGGCGGGGTCAAGTGAGCGAAGGCCCGGATTTAATGCCAGTTGCTGCGCCTGTAAGAATTGCCTTAAGCTATACGGTGCAAGGCCGGTAATTCGTGCACGAGTCACAGACCATGTCACCGTGTAATCGGAATTACCCCCGCAGCCGCTGGGCGAATTTGAACCGGGGTAGCGCAAGCTTTTTCTGAATGTGCCTCCTCCCGCAGAGTTGATCAGTACATCCCATTGACCCTTGGTCCTGCCTATGGCATCCGCTGCCACAAATCCATCGCAGTCGGGAAATAAAAAGCTACCAATGTCGACAAAGATCTTTTCAAAAAAGATCGTGCTCCAGTCTGAGGTATCCGCGAACGGATTATCCTGGTCTAACGTCGGAACGTCAGCACCCGCTTCACCAGAAGAAAAGTTGGCAAATCCCGTGTCAGCCCCACTGGTCTTGACCGTATCGTCGACACTTTGGGCCAGGAGTCTTTTGTCGAGCGTTTGCAGGTCCACAGATAGTTTTGAGGCATCGCCGTTGTAAATCTCGTAGCTGAATGCTACCGGGCTCATCGGAGCGCTGATGCAAACAGACCGATAGGAAAGGTTGACCGCGTGATCACCATTGTTTACGTCGCCAGCGGACAATGACTGTATCGGAAATTCCCGGCTTTCGACCCGCAACCCGAACGTGACTTGATCGGTATCCTCGTGGCGTGAACGCGTGTTGTCGATATGGAAATCTTCCAGAGCAAATGTATAAAGAGCCATGTCAGATCCTTGTTTTTATTTCTTGCCTGCAAGCCGTCACTGCAAAGCGACGAGAATCGGGATCAGTCCTCGACCTGCTTTAAGCGGTTCAGAGCCTCTTCTATTACCGATCCGAATGATCGAACGGGGTCCACGGCTTTCATCGCGTGCCCAGGTGTATCAGACGTTGTTAACAAGTCACCTACCGCGATCGGCGCACGCTCTGCATCCACTTTGCAGCAGACCTTCCAACTAAAGCGACGGGCAATCGGCAGGCGGATGCCAGTCTTTTATCGAGCACAATTCCTGGCTTGTATTCGCCTGCCCCCGAAATGACTCCTGCGACCCTGTTGTCGTAGACCTTCCCGCTCTCCATCAAGAGTCCTTGCTCGTCGAGTACCATCATGCTTCCCGGCTCGATCCGTTCCGCTGCCACTACGTCGAAGTCTTCGGCGCAATCGCCACCCGTAAGCACAACATCGACTTGCGCTCGCAGAGTGCCGGTCACCGTGACGTCACCTTGAAAGTAACCGGCTGGCCCACCGGTAGAAGTGCCAAAGACTCCAGCGCCATTGCCTTTGGCGATGCCGTATACCCCGGGACCGTTTCCCCGCTGCTCCCCATACACCGCGGCAATATTGCTGCTCGGATTCAGTTCAATACCAGCAACGGCCGCGAATTGGGTCGATTTGGTCTCACCGTGCACCCCTTCGCCGTTTGTGGATGTTCCCAAGACCCCAATTCCGTTACCGCTCGATGCCGTATTTCTCCCAGTAAGCCCTGCAGGAGTCGCAGTAAGTGAGTCGCCTTCGTATGGATTAGACATGATTTTCCCAGTTGTTTTCTTTGCTTAATTGATCGACCTCAGGTTTTTCAATTTGTGATTGTCGAGCTTTATCCTGGTACAACGCGAAAGCGCATCCGAAGTTTCAGGAATTCTACAGGAGCTAGCTCAGATCAGTTAAGGCGCTGGTCATGCTCTCCTGTTCAGCTAGGACGCGGTAATTGAACCTGGCTCGCCCGACATTTCACGATCTGTCCTTCGTCCTGTCCGAAGTGTTCCAATGCGTGGAGGTATGTGATTTACAAAGGCGCGCAAGGGTAAAGAAACTCAACGTAGGTCCGGGTTCCTCAACATTATTTGCCATACGCGAGCATCCTTGAGACGAGCTACTAGTGCTCAACAACCTCGGTGAGACTTCAGGCACCTGTGTGCGTTCCGACCTCTCTATGGGCAAGGCACATTGAAAGTATTGCTCCATAGAAATCCTGTAAGATCCGAAGGATCAGATCTTCCGTCCGTGGCGGAAAAGTGCAGTTCGAGACCAGAATTACAGGGTACCCCGAGCCTGGTGTTCAGGTTGCCCACGCCGTCCGCACTTTGATGAAAATCGCGTTCGTTCCCTAGGTCATCTACTACGCGAATTCTGACATCTTTGTTCGGCAAGAACGCTGAACCCGTCACTACAAAGACACTCCCTTGTCCGGAACCAGAACTGCTTACCGCAATCGACGGTTTAACCTCTGGTGGCGGTGGTGGCAAGCCGACGACCGTGAAGGTCGAACTGGATGCCGGTCCCGTTCCGGCCTTGTTTTGTCCCCATACTGTGAGCGTAACCTCACCTGGCGGCAGCGGGAAGAGCCACTTGATGTTGGGCGGAGTCAAGGGACTAGGGGTGACTGCCGCGCCCGTCAACTTGTGACTAGGATCAACTATGACGTCGTTTTGCGTAACTATAAACTGAAACTGCCCGGCCGCCGCCGGTGTGCCCGCCTCTGGGTCGCGAAAGAATAAGTCAGGGTTGTTTGAGATATCTTGTGCGCCATTTTGCGGCTGGAGGTCTACCGGGGCAAAAGGCACAATCATCCGTCCGGCCAAGGCAACCAAATTGTGGACGGAGATAGGAGGAGGGGGTCGTGTTAGTCCCACTTTCTCGGCCATTCCGATCACGGTATTTGACCCGAGAAGTCGGGCATACTGGATAAGACTTATGTCAGTCATTGGTGCGTTCCGGGTAAATGGGTCCTCTACGGATGAGTCTCGGCGCGGCAATCTATCGTTTACTGCAACGCTATCAGGATCCGGATTAGGCCGATCCCAGAGGGTAATGGCTCGAGCGCCTTGCCAATGATGGCGCCAACGGCCCGCGAAGGGTCGGCTGCTTTCATTGCATGGCCCGGGACGTCCGAAGTGGTTAGCAAGTCACCAACCGCTATCGATGCATCGTCAGCTACTGCTTTGGAAAAAACTGTACCTAAGAGGGCAATCGGAACACGTCCTTCGGTGCCAGTAGAGTCGAAAATGATGCCGGGTCGGAGATTACCTGCTCCAGAAATAACACCCACCACTCGGCGATCATACTTCGAATGACAGCGCACAAGCGCCCCGCTATCGTCGATAGTCATCACGCTACCTGGATCGCACTTTTTTGCGTCAAGAACGTCAAAGCGTTCAGCACAATCCTGGCCGCCTGTGAGGAGTATATCTCCACTTACCCCCACGTTTCCCTGAAAAAATCCCGCAAATCCCTTAGCACTCGTGCCAAACACGCCGATTCCCTGCCCGGTGTGCTCACCGAAGACCGCGCTATCCTTATCACTGCTGGTCTTACCATGCACGCCAGGACCGCTGGTGCTTTGCCCAATCACCCCCGCCCCTGCTCCACTGCCAAAGACGCCAATGCCTTGCCCCGTGTGCTCCGCGAAGACCGCGCTATCCTTATCACTGCTGGTCTTACCATGCACGCCAGGACCACTACCGCTCTGCCCAACCACCCCTCCTCCGGCTCCACTGCCAAAGACGCCAATACCTTGTCCGGTGTGCTCAGCGAAGACCGCGCTATCCTTATTACTGCTGGTCACACCATGCACTCCAGGACCACTAGCGCTCTGCCCAATCACCCCTCCTCCGGCTCCATTGCCAAAGACGCCGACGCCTTGCCCCGTGTGCTCCCCGAAGACCGCACTATCCTTATTACTGCTGGTCACACCATGCACTCCGTTGCCAGCGCTGGAAGCACCTGTCACGGCCGGGAGGTTTGTTTGACTGCTACTGTTGAAATTCCCGATGTTGTCCATACTTAGTTTGTTTATTTTTTTGGATTCGGCCATCGAAAGTGACCGAGTTTGGTGTCCTTACTTGATGTTTTCCACACTTCGTCTATCCCATTCATCCGCTGCGGCATGAGGGCCTGCGCCTGCTTCCTTCGATAGGTCATAAAGCGCAGGAACTCAGGATCCTGATTTCTGCTACTTCGTTGCTCTGACATAATCACCTAACAAAACAGGCAAAAATACTAACTTTTGGGTTATAGACTAAACTCAAGTCGATGGAGGCTCATAGCATTTAAAAAACTCGCCTGGGGTGTGACTGCTTTCATCCAAATATCAGTTAAGCTGGCCGTTCCTTGACCGGCTTTCGCTCTATTCTCCCAATACCCACTTCATCCTGCATACAAGGAGGAAAGCTTTTCCGAATTTTCAAGAATTCCGCAAAACTAATGCGCTTCCCATTTGTGGCCATTTGTCGGGGGAATTAACCTCTACCTCTCCTGAAGCCAATAGTGACTGAACCACCACCAGTCGGTGGACGTGCTGGCAAAATGATCCTTACCGGTTCCGTCGGTCTGAAGAAAGACCACAGCTCCCTGAAAATAGGCCCGGGAAGGATCACCATTTCTTCTCAACGCTTTAAGCCCAGCATCGACCCCAGGCGCTGCATATTTGATGTTTTCCGTCTCGACGTCGTGTTGAGCATTGGCTGGGAAGGCTGGGAAACCAAGCATGACCTTAATGCCGTTCTCCGGTGATGGATGATCAGGACCATTGTCCCAGAACTTGCCGGATACGGAGCGCAAGATGCTGATCGTTTGGTCGCGCATCCAGTTTTCATAAAGCTCGCCCGATTTTTCCCCGGAGTCGTAGGTCATTGCGGCCAGGATATCCACGTGGCGGCCCATGGCGTAATAAAAACTGGAACTCCAAAACCACTGGCTGGGTGTGCCATCTTTCTGTTTAGGTGCCACAAAGCTAGTGTGCTTTCCGGGATAGGTGTTGATAGCACCATGAATCTCATCCATTAACATTTTAAGATTATCAAAGCGCTTTGAATCTTGGCCACTCGGTTCGAAGTCAATCTGAATTCCGTCAAACGTTCGCACGGCACCTGCGACATAGCTGCCCGGCACCGTCGTTGAAATGAGCTTTTTGCACTCATCCACTATCGTATGGCGCTTGGTCGCATCGCTGACGTCGACATAATCCGCGTCGGTTATCATCAGTGTTCCGTTAATCCAGGCGAGCACCGTGAACCTATACCCGTGTGAGGCCTCCCAGTCATTAAGCGCGTTAAGGAAAGCGACGGCTTTGCTAAGACCATCGGCACCACCGATCAGTTGTCCGGAACTGTTCACCTTGCCGACGTTAACGAACCAGTAAAGAACACTGTGATTGTCCTTCATGGCCTGGGCAAGGGTTGCGACATTGTCGACGTATGACTGCGCCGTCACGTATGCGTGCCCGAGCCATACCCCGTTATTGCTGTGATCGACTTGTGTGGCTGCCAAGGAAGCACTGAGTCCAATTAGTGACAGCCAGCAGAACGCAGTGGCTAAAAGCCCTAAATTGGATCGCCTAGTATTAATGGTCTCCCAGCTTGCGGATGTTCCAAGGATCCCTGTTCCGTTGCCACTCGGGGCAACCATAATCTGGCCACTTAAAACATTTCCAAGTACGGCAGGCCAACGTCGTTGTGAGTGAGTCGCTTTCGTACGAATCAGGCATGATTTT
>JAFAXJ010000393.1 GCA_019241095.1 Verrucomicrobiota bacterium
CCAGCGGACTTCAGGCTTGACGAATGGCGGCTTGCTGTCCAGCAGTTGGATACCACGCTCGCACGGGTCGTCCATGTCGGCCCACGGGAACGTCGCGAGAAACGTCTTCGCGTATGAGTTCCCGGCGCGCAGGATGTCCCAGCTTTCCGGTGTGATGTCGTCAAACAGGTCAAGGTTGTGCTGAGTGCCCGCGATGACGCGCTTTTCTTCGGGGCCGTAATAGCGGAACAGGATGTACTGCGGCTTTGGCTCGCCCACGATAATGCCCACATCAGTCTTGGCCCAATCGTCGCGCTTCTGCCAAAGGAACCAGTTGCCGTTTGGGTCCGCATTTTTCAGGGTATACGGTCCGCTGGTAACGGGCGGATAGAAGTTAAACGTAGCCGGGTCGGCCTGCTTCTCAAATATATGCTTTGGTACAATACGAAGCCCGTTACCCCATATGACAACCCCTAGCAGAGTGGATAGGCGCGGCTGCGGCTCGTTTGTCTGAAGCTCAAGCGTGTACTTATCAAGCACCTTGAAGTTCTTGACCAGCTTCTTGACAAAGCCGCCGAAGGGGAAGGCTTTTGTCTTCATCAGCAGATCGAGGCTGTAGGCCAGATCATCAGCGGTGATTTCGACTCCATCGCTCCATGCCATACCCTCACGCAGCGTGATTTTGAAGTCGGTGAAATTATCATTGAGCACTTCGGGCATTTTCGCGGCCAGCGCAGGGAACTGCTTACCAGTGACGCTGTTCATTTCCCACAAACAGGAGTATGCAAGTTGATTTAACCCTTCATTAAACAGCGTGCTCTGCAGGTAGGGATTCATCTGAGTGGGGTTGTTTACGCGCCCGTCAAGCGCGTCGACAATCAAGGTTTCCGCGCGCGGCGTGCCTACCTCCGTCATCACGCTGCCGTTCGCGGAAAACACCATCCCGCCAAGCAGGAGCTGAACAGTCACAACGAACACAAACGTCGAAAATTCGGGAACGGAGAATTGCCACAATGAAAGAGCTTTCGTCGCCATAGTTTTCGCCTTGTAAGTAAACGGTGGAGAGAGTGACGGCGCCTGCGCGAAGGCTGTCACATTAATTGCCATCTTCAGACATCGCCTGAAGGCGCTTTCTTTCGCTGGGTCAGAAAAACCTGATCTGCTGTAATCCAATTTAATCTCTGCCATAGTAACCTTTTTTTAATAGCGAGTAGAGCACACAAATTGTGTTGGGGTTTCCGGATACCTAACACCACGGCCAAGGGTAGTAGCTCTAACCTCAATCCGCGGGGCGCAATCTCCGGATCGAACCGGTTACAGCCCTGGGGGGGTGTGCATAACTAGGTTGAAAGGGATGCTAACGTTGTCACCTGACCAATAACTGAAAAGGTTGTCAACTGGTTTTGTTCAACCAGCAGCAAAGCTGCGCAGAGATTAGCCGAAAGTGGACCGGCGCGGAGCTTAAGAGAGTGACTAGCCCGAAAGGCTCACAATTTTGTGGCAAAACGGCGCTCTCTTCTTGTAAGGCGTTGCGTCAATCAATTTAGCTCAACAACGGAACGCCGCTTTAACGACAGAGTGTAAAGAACAGCGCTGGTCATACAAGACCGGTAGCTTTACATCCATATCTACGACCTTGTAACGAGACGATCTTGCTATTTACGACGGAGGTTCTGTTACTGAAAGGTTGGGCAATCCCGTATTTTGAGGCAAGCCATTACATATCGGAGGCCTGTCATTTGGTGATTCGCGTTGCGAGCGGAGTCTTTGACTATTCCCAATAAAGACAGATTTCCGAGCTTGAAAAGCATAGTACCGAAGGTGAACAACCAAGCTAAGATCGAGAGCGGGCCAACCGAAGAGTAAGCTCCTGCCGCGCTAGACTGCTGGTAAACATCAAGGGTGTTTCAAAGTGCTCTAACATAGTTTGTCTGACAACTTTGAGTGAAAAATGACGTGAGCAAGGAGGAGGTAACAAATCCACCTTTGAAAAACCTTTGATACTGGCCGGCAGTTTAGCGCGGCAGAGCCTTGCTCTCCGGTCGTTTGCGGCTTTTTGGGAGGGAGTTATTTGGTCTCGGCGCGTCGAGATCGCCTCAGTAGCTGAGAACAGGTTTCGGCAGAAAGCCGTGACCTAGGGACGGGTCCCAGCTCGAGCTCTCTACAAACAAAGATAAGGCCTTCGGGCAATCCAATCGAAGAAGTGGAAAAGTAGCTCACCCCTGGCTAATATTTACCAACTCTATTTTTTGAGGTACCCTCAGTCTTTCTTCCTGCGATTGACATGACTCGCTTACATTCTCCTGGATTTGAAGACGCCGGCGACGATGCAATTCTTGCATTCTACTCCGGTAACAAGCCAGATTCCCATGGTCGAAAAATCGAGGAAGTTTGGAGCTTCAATGATCACCAGCTAGAAAGCGTTCACGATTATATTCAATGGCTCTTCCCTCTTCAAACGAGAAGTGCTTTTAACCCGGCAGCACCGCTTCTTACGGAGCGAACGATTCGCACGTTTCGTGCGAGTGAGTTGCTCATTTCAAGATTGAAGCAGTCAATTGAAATTATGTTGAAATTCTATGGTCTTGAATCGCTAGAAGGCGAAGATGGCAACCTTGAGATCGGAAAATCACCTAAATTCTCAACAAAATCGCGAAACTGGCTCGAACCAGGAAATCACAACCATCTTCGCTTAACTCGCATCATGACCAGCGCGACGCTACTTGGCCTGGAAGATTATTCGCGAGCCCTTTATGCCAGCCTCAAAGAGCTGATGCGAGAGTACCCAAATTGCTTTTCCGCACAAACTGCAGAGATTTGGAGAGAAGCTGCCGCTGGACAGTCATAGCGATCGCGTAACGTCTGTTGGTTGTTGAAATGACGAATGGTTTCGCGAAAGAAGCTGAGTCGCGAAGCCCTCACTCTGAAAAGCCATGTTTTCGGAAGCGCCACAGAGAATTTGTTCCCTTTCGGCGAAAATGCTTGGGGTGGCGCGTGTGAGTTAACTGGTCCTGCCGCGAAGGAGCTCTGTGATAGTTTGCGAAGGAAATGGGCGGTCGGGATGATGTTCTCCTTGAACTGCGCGCTGCGTTTGACCGCGCTCGATTTAGACCCGTGTTGCTGCGAGCTACCGAGTATTTAATTAGTGCCGGCCCAGTGACGGCGCAGGAACGCTGGGAAGAAAACGCCGGCTATTCGCCGTCAACTCTGGCGATAATCATCGCTGCTCTTTGCGCCGGAGCGGAACTGGCGCGCGCCTATGGTCACACCGAGCGTGCGGATTTTGCTTTTGCTTACGCGGATTGGCTTAACTCTCACATAGAGAGCTGGTGTGTGACAACAGTCGGCAAAGGCGTCCCCGCTAAGCCATGCCATTACGTGAGGATTACGCCAGCCGACCCGGTAAGCCCCGACCCTCATCCGGATCCGAATACATTGGAAATGTCGTTGGCGGGGGATGGGGGAAAGCATCCCGCGCACGAAATCGTTGGCGGTGATTTCCTGCACTTAGTGCGTTTGGGCGTTCGTCCAGCCGACGATCCTATTGTTGTAGATTCCGTGGAGGTGTATGACGCCGCGCTTAGACATGAGCTTCCCGGAGGGCCTTGCTGGCGCCGGTATCCTTTTGACAGTTACGGCCAGAAATCTGACGGCAGCGCTTACGATGGAACGGGCGAAGGACGCTCATGGCCGATTCTTACCGGCGAGCGCGGTCATTACGAGCTCGCCAGCGGCCGTGATCCGCTGCCATTCATCAAGGTAATGGAACGATTCGCCAATGAGACTGGACTGCTTGCCGAACAGCTCTGGGACGCGGACGATATTCCTGACAAGGCGATGTTCTTCGGGCGACCCAGTGGTTCGGCCACACCGTTGTGCTGGAGCCACGCTGAGTATCTCTCAGTGATTAGCGAGCCCGCCACTCCTACGCCGAACCGGCGGCAGCGCTTCCAAGGTAAAGGGCAAGAACGAAATTACCCAAAACGAAAAGAATTGCCGTCAGCATCGCACTGATCCACAGGTCACGTCGAGCGACAGCCCGGCATCACGGACTTTTCGCGCCACAGTTCAGAAAGTAACAAATGGTTCTTTGCTGTTTGGTGGTTGACGATCAAGTTCGAATTTTAGTGAAAAGCCGAGTGTTAGTTGACCATACAATGAGAGATTTGCTGAGCACTGGGTGATTTTCGCATAGATGATTCCTAGTATCGGTAGAACATCGGTATTTATAGCTGAACTTAGAAACATTGCGCTTAACCCTTCATTGCATGGCTTACTGTGGAAGTTAACTCCCTCGGCCATCGAATTTAAGGAAAGCTCGTGAGGGCGTCGACGAGGGAATCCAAAACGCAGGCCTCCATCTGGATAAAACCTCCTGTTCCCGTAACATTACAAGTTCGCGGAAATCGGCGGGTAACGATTCGATCGATTCTCGCACAGCTTCAAAGGTCGCATTCCTGTCAACATCGACAGAGGAATGGCAAGACCTCCTGAAGCTCGGCCGCCTCTTACAGCGATGCTTCCTTGTCTCTTTCCTTGCGAGCTGCCAGCGCCGTATCCCGCGAAAAGATCGAATATGTTGTCCACCACCGCCGAAGCGAATGATATCCTGAAAGGGGTACTCCTGCTCCGAAGGACTAGTACTAAAGAACTAGCCCTTTAATGCTAACGTATAATTGTAAGTCTGCCGTATAAGGTCGCCGCGTGCCTTTACTTAGCAGCCTTCTTCTCACTCGCCTTAGCCGGCCTTTGCCATTCGATTGTAATCGTTAGCTTTTTCGGCGCCCAGTCCATCGAGCAGTTGCTGAGTGCTTAAACAGTCGGTCAAGTGCAGCGGTGCTGTCTGACCGGCGTCGAAATCCAGATCCTAACACTTTCGTACCATTTACGACTTTGTTTGTTGCAGTATAAGTTCGGCTCTCAATGAAGGTGAAATGAAATCTTCCTCTTTTGTAACCAGAATATCATGTGTCACGAAACAATCCGTCTGAGCCAAAAACTATCATGGATCCGTTAAGCTTCGCCTCCTTCGCATTCGAAACATACAACGCGCTCCGAGAGGGCGCTGCCCTAGTCAAGCCGTGCATGCTGAAACCGGAGTTGGAACTGACACCTTTGAATTTGGCACACATCG
>JAFAXJ010000535.1 GCA_019241095.1 Verrucomicrobiota bacterium
CGCGGGGATGTATGACATGGATTGCTCAGGGTTTGTTGACTTCTTATCAAAGCGAGTTGCACCGGAGCAGTACGCTGGTCTTCCAATCGAGCCCGGGCATGCACGCCCGCGAGCAGCGATGTATTTCAAACTGTTTAGCGGATTGGCAGCTCATAATGTGCCGGGATGGAGAGCAATCGATCGACTCTCGCATGCAAAACGGGGTGACATTATTTCATGGGCGCGGACAGCCTCGACAAAAGAACCTCAAGACACGGGACACGTGGTTATAGTCGCTGCTGCCCCGGCCCTGACTAACATGGGTGAATATAAACTCGCGGTCTATGACTCCAGCGAAATTCACCATGACGGTGATAGTCGGCCAAATGCGACGAGCGGAATCGGACAAGGAGTGATCACGTTAAGGGTAGACAATGCCGGCATACCGGTCGCTTTTAAGTTCAACTCCAACGCGCATTTTCATTTTGAGCCGATCGCGATCGGGCGGGTCATAGATTAGCCCGTGGCGTTCGGCAACCAAAAGGAAATCAATAAGGAGACATATCAAGCAGCAACTACCCTGAGGTTTGTCTAACCCCGCGTGAAATCCTGAATCAGGCTGGCTTGCTCGACAACCGCACGTGATGCAGAGGATCCATCGGACTCGCGCTCTTCGTTCGGGCTAATTTCGCTCTCCTCACGTTTCCATCACTTCTCATGAGACCAGCAAGGGCGTCACTATCTCTGGTTGAGTTAACGGTTTGCCGAGTCGGTTTGGGCTTGATCGCTTTCGGGATAGGTCACGTTGTTGGGACAGTCACTAGCAAATGACCTCTTTCATTCACAAGGCAAGGGAGAGTAGGCAGATCCCGCTTTGCCGGTCCCTCGGTAACCTTGCCTGTTGGATCGAAGGTTGATCCGTGGCACTTGCAATAGAATGATTGGTCGGGCTCTGCCGCAAGCTTGCATTTTCGGTGGGTGCAAAAGGATGAAAGCGCTTGCAGCTTCGGACCTTTGCGGACTACGAAAAATCCCTGGTTCAGAAACGTGCTGTAAACTCCATCTGACGCAAAGGTGTTAACAGGGCCGGCATCGATTACTCGTTGTCCAGCAGATGAAGTTGCAAAGCTACTTTTTTCGATAGCTTTGAGATCTGTTACCAGGGCGCCCGCTAAAATCAGGAACTGTCTTCGACCTAGGCGATTTGCCTCGTTCGGATGTTCGCTATTCATGGGTTAAAACTCAAATACCAGGCTTGTGACGACCCCCCCATGGGTATTCTGGCGAGCAGTCCATAGGCGAGCCGCCGCGCTATGCCGGGCTCGTTTCCGCCTGTAATGGTGGCGATTGTCCTCTCGGTTCCTCTGAGAAAAGGCCGTCAGCCGTTCCAGGTCACCTCGCAGGTGTTTTTGAGTTCAATGGCTCTCCCCAGCCGAAGCGACGCTCCCGCAGCCTCCGCCAGATAAGCCGTTCGCAGCCCATCTATCGCATTTACGGGCGGCGGCGCGCCCACAGCCACGCCACCAAGAAATGTTTCGATTTCCCTGCGATAACTTTCACCGTAGCGATCCATGTAGAACGTGAAAAGACGATCTGGCGCGCCGAAGCCCGCCTTTGAATATCGCTGTACGGCAGTGGCCCTCGGGTTGTCCGAAATGACCATGCCGGCCGAGCCGAAGGCCTCAATGCGCTGGTCATACCCATAAACGGCACGCCGAGAATTGAGAATCAGTGCCTGCTTGCCACTTAGGGTGACCATGGTCACGCAAGCCGTGTCGATATCGCCCAGTTTTCCGATTTCGGGGTCGACGAGGCAGCTGCCACGGCTATAAATGCTGACGGGTTCTTCGGCGAGTATCCATCGCGCCATGTCAAAGTCATGAATCATCATATCTCGAAAGAGCCCACCTGAGTTCGGTATGTAATCGAGGGGGGGTGGAACTGGATCGCGGCTAGTGATCGTTAATTGCTCAAGAATGCCGATTTCACCCGTATCAATCGCTTTCTTAAGCGCAGCATGCCCGGGATCAAATCGCCGGTTGAACGCAAGAAAGACATTACGTGCTTGGGCACCCAAGACTTCGATGCAGCGCTGCGCGTCTGCTAAATTTGGCGCGAGCGGCTTTTCACACATAACGGCCTTTCCGGCCTTAACGGCTTGTATGATGCAGTCAACGTGGGTGTTCGAAGATGTCACCACTAGAACGGCATTGACCTCAGGATGATGCAAGGCCTCTTCCATACTAGTCGCCACTGCCGCGCTGCTATTCGAAGCAAGAGATTTAGCGGCTGTCTCGACTACATCGTATACGGTAACGAGTTTTGCTCCCGCGGCACGGATGGCGTTTGCATGCACTCGGGCCATTCGACCAGCACCCATTAATGCGATCCCGATCATACTCCTCGTTTTTTCAAAACTCGGGGCATTCTGCAAGATTCTATTTGTTGCTCTTCAGGATTGGGATCTGCTTAGCTGGCTAGATCGGCATAAAATAGTGATAAATCTTAAGGATTTTAGTGGAATTAGAGCGCAAATGACTGATAGTCGGGGGATCGTTTGCTCTAGTTCGAAGCGTGGAAATCGTCAGGTGAGGCTAATCTCGGTGGTGATTTGAAACCCAAGATTCGGGAACAGCTCTGTTGCTGGCATTCGTCGTTTAACCATAGGAGATAGCATGAAGCTTTACGTAGGAAATTTGTCATTTAACACCACCCAACACGACCTTGAAACCGCCTTCCAAGAGTTCGGTAACGTTTCCGAAGTCGCCCTGATTACTGACCGGGAAACAGGTAATTCACGCGGGTTCGCTTTCGTCACAATGGGCAGCCGAGGTGAAGGCAAGGCTGCCATCGAGGGTATGCAGGGTCGCGAAGTGGACGGCAGGACCTTAAGCGTTAGCGAGGCGCGTCCTCGAGAAGAGAACTCGGGAGGTGGTCGCTCGAAGTCCTACTCTCGTCCTCGTCGATATTAGTAGCTCATCAGATTGATTTTTCAGCTGCATCGGTTGTCTGCAGCTGAGGAGTAAATCCTATTTCGGATTGAGTGTGGATTCGCTACTCAAACCGGAGTTTAAGCAAGCGGTCCGAGGCTTCTTAAGTCGTGCTTCAGACGCACTGGTCCTAAACCAAAGTTCTATTTAGCGAATTCACCTGGTTAGCGTTGAAGTTTTATTCTGGCTAACCCAACCTGATTATGTCTAGCGAAGAGCAGATTGTGGCAGAGGGTACCATCACCTTGGTTCTCCCAGGAACTATGTTCCGGGTGGAGCTTGACCGACAGCACACGGTGCTGGCTCATATTTCGGGAAAAATGCGCAAGCGTTTTATTCGCCTGAACCGTGGGGATCGCGTCAAACTCGAGATGTCACCCTATGATCTGAGCAAAGCACGGATTATCTATCGTTTGAAGTGAGTAAGGGTTAAGACCCAAGGGCAGGACTTATCCGTTACGATTGTGCTCGCATTGTGCTGGGACGGGGCAAACCATCCCCGCGCTTGCCTTGGGGTTCGTGACGAGAAAGCCGCGGTAATGGCTAATTCTCTTATTGCGTCCAACCAGATCCTGCAATTTGCTCGAGATCGGGTAGTAAACATGCCTCGTATTTTGGAAGATTATCATTTAGCCTTGATCCTTTCTTCTGAATCAGTATCCGCTAGATGTGAGCGGCATAATTGCAGCTTTATTTAGCGGAATGATGCTTTTGGGTGACCAGCGGACACAGGCTTATTGTTGATGATGGAGTCGGCACAGTGGCGGGGAAAATGGTCGATTCCGCGTAATGAAAAACAACGAGGAAATAGATGCTGAAAGTAGCCGTCATTGGAACCGGCTTTATCGGTTCTGTTCATGCCAAAAACATCGCCATTCATCCTGGCGCTCAGTTAATATCCGTTTGCGATGCTAGCCCAGAGTTCGCAAAAAGAGCCGCAAAAGCTACCGGCGCAGAGGCGGTGACCGATGCAGGACAGATCTTTGAAAACAAAGAGGTGGATGCAGTGCTGATCGCAACTCCGACAAATACCCATGTCGATTACTTAAAACGAGCTTCAAAGGCAGGTAAGGCAATCTACTGCGAGAAACCGATCGGCTTGGATTACCACGAAGCAGAACAGGCTGTTGAAGCTGTCCGAATTGCAGGAGTTCCTGTAATGCTGGGGTTTAACCGCCGTTTTGATGCGAGCCATGCGGCCGTCAAGCGGGCAATTGAACAAGGCGAGGTTGGTAAGATCGAGATTGTCCAACTCACAAGCCGTGGTCCACAACCTCCGCCGATTGACTACGTCAAGGTTTCCGGAGGACAAATGCGCGATCAGACCATCCATTTCTTTGATCTGCTGCGTTGGCTCACTAACGATGAGCCAATCGAGCTATATGCCACGGGAGCTGCGCTGGTTAGCGCCGCGATCGGTGATGCTGGTGACGTGGACACCTCGATTGTCTCCTTGCGAATGGCATCCGGCGCACTTTGCCAAATCGATAGTTCGCGGCGCGCCGCTTACGGCTACGATGAGAGAATTGAAGTGTTCGGGTCGGAAGGTCTTGCTGAATCGCGGCGCCAGAACTTTCGAGGTATGGCTTTATACAAAGGGAGAAGTATTGTCGAAGACGGGCTGCATCCTGGATGGTTCGAGCGCATTGAGCAGAGTTATTACGCTGCCTTTGATGCTTTTGTTCAATCGGTTAACCAGGGAACAATTCCTCGACCCTCGCTTGAAGACGGATTGAAAGCTCAACTGATAGCGGATGCAGCCACGGAGTCGCTGAAAACCGGGCAGCCAATGAAGATTGTTTAGCGCGGGGATTACGCTTAGTCCATAGGTCGCGTGGAGACAGGGTCATGTGAGGCCGCACCAAATGAGCTTGTGGCAAAAGGGAGCGGGGCCCCGGACAGTAGGTCTGAAGCCGGACTCTGTTTCTTTTTGCTTTTCGCCGCGCTCGTGCTCGGAATCGGTACCCTTGGAGCACCTACCCGGCTTAGGTAAGGGCGCACATCGGGGTGACCCGAGCTCCAAACAAGCCAAAATCTGCCTTTCTCAGCGTTGTTGCAGCTCAGCGAGCCAGTCCATCAAAGCTTCCGGCTCCTAAGCGATGCGTCGGTGTTCGACTTTGGCCAGCTCGGCTGCCGAGCGCAAAATCACGTCATGTTTTTGATCCGCCCAGTTCATCGTCACATAGCCGGCAACTCCCTGGGCGGAAGCCGCTGAAGTAAACTCTTGCATGTGTTAGATTCGTTGCACTTAGAACTTTTCGCGTCGCTCGAGTAGTAAGCCTTATAAGCAGAAGTAATCCACCTGGGCGAATCTTGATCTGAGTATCAGTTACTTACACAAGCTCATCGTCAGCTTCGAAGTCTCGTTCCATTCATCTGGATGAAAAGGACGAGAATTCGTAACCGGACGATGCGCTCGCAGCGAAGTTATTTACAATGCGGGGCGCTCACGCTCGAAAGCCACAAAAATGCTTTCGCCCTCCGGCACAATGAATACCTTCGAAGCTACAGCAAGGACAAGGATCATGCAGAGAAGTCGTGAGGACGGCCTCAACCGTGCGCCAGGACAACTCATCAAAGCGACTTGCTATTGTGCAGCCAACCCAACTGCATTACCTAATTTCCTTAACTCATTTCGTTTCACCCCATAATTCCTTAACTCATTTCGTTTCACCCCATGAAAAGCGCATTTCCTGAAGTCACGAAAATCTCTTACGAAGGTCCCTCCAGCAAAAACGCCTTGGCGTTCAAACACTATGATCCCGCGAAAGTCATTGAGAACCGGACGATGGCGGAGCATCTCCGGTTTTCTGTTGCATATTGGCATACGTTTCGAAATGTCTTAGGTGATCCCTTTGGCATTGGAACAGCAATTCGCCCTTGGGACGATGGCTCGAACTCTGTTGAGAACGCTTGTAATCGAGCCCGCGTAGCTTTCGAATTCATCGAAAAGCTGGGAGCACCTTTTTATGCATTCCACGACCGGGATGTCGCGCCAGAAGGCGCAAGCCTCGCCGAGACAAACCGCAATCTGGATGCTGTTGTTAAAGTGCTTAAAGAAGAACAGGAAAGAACTGGCACCAAGTTACTCTGGGCAACGGCTAATCTCTTTACCCATCCGCGTTTCTTGCACGGGGCAGCAACCAGCCCGAACGCGGACGTTTTTGTGTACGCTGCTGCTCAGGTAAAGAAAGCGATCGAAGTAGCTCACGAGCTTGGTGCTGCAGGCTATACATTCTGGGGCGGTCGCGAAGGGTATTCCAGCCTTTGGAACACCGATATGAAGCGCGAATTAGAGCACCTTGCGAAGTTCCTGCACATGGCTGTTGATTACAAAAAACAGATCGGATTCCAGGGAACGTTCTACATCGAACCTAAACCGAAGGAGCCGACGAAGCATCAATACGATTCCGACGCGGCGGCGTGCCTGAATTTTTTGCGCGAATATGGGCTGCTCGAAGATTTTAAACTGAATTTGGAAACTAATCACGCCACACTGGCAGGTCACAGCATGCAACATGAATGCGAGGTTGCCGCTGCCGCCGGTGCGCTTGGCTCCTTAGACGCAAATGTTGGCGATGAATTGCTTGGGTGGGATACTGACCAGTTTCCGACTAATATCTACTTAACCACCCAGCTGATGCTCACAGTTTTGAAAATGGGTGGATTTACTTCTGGCGGCCTTAACTTTGATGCGAAAGTCAGGCGGGAAAGTTTCGAACCTGTTGATCTTTTCTATGCGCATATCGGAGCTATGGATGCATTGGCTAGGGGATTGAAGAATGCTTCAGCGATTCGCGCTGATGGCCGTTTGGCCGAGCTGTTGAACGGCCGGTACGCCTCATGGAAGACTGGTATAGGAGCGGCTATCGAGGCGGGTAAGGAGGACTTCAACTCACTAGATAAACATGCGCTGAGCAATCCCGATCCAATCCAGCACACCAGCGGACACCAGGAACTTCTTGAGAGTATTGTCAATGAGTTCATTTAGCACCGTGCAATCGGTTCTGAAACTGGAGAACATCACAAAATCTTTTTACGGCGTGAAAGTTCTTAGGGGGGTCAATTTTGATCTCCGGAAAGGGGAACTTCACGCTCTGCTTGGGGAGAATGGTGCAGGCAAGTCAACTCTGATAAAGATCATCTCGGGTGCGTACAAAATGGATGCAGGGAGAACCTTTTTTAAAGGAGAGCCGTTTCCATCAAACTACAGTCCTAAGATCGCAGAGGAGCTTGGCATTCTGACGATCTATCAACATTTTCATCTCGTTCCGCATCTCACCGTAGCCGAAAACCTGGCTATCACTGCTTATACCAGTAGCCCGGGGCTCTTTGTAGACTGGGCTGAAGTTAGACGTCAGGCAAAGGTTGCACTAGACAGGATGAGATTTCCTCTGGACCCGAACGCGCGGGTGAAAGATCTGAGCGTAGCTAAAAAGCAGATGCTGGAGATCGCAATCGCCCTGTCAAAGAACGCGGAGATTATCATTATGGATGAACCGACTGCGGCGCTTAGCAGGAACGAAACCGAATCTCTTTTCGGCATGATCGATCAACTCAAAACCGAGGAGATCGGCATTATCTATGTCTCGCACCGGCTCGAAGAGATCAAACAGATCGGTGATCGTGTGACTATCCTTCGAGATGGCAACGACATAGCGACTTTAGATCTCAGAGAGGCTGAGCTGAAACAGATTATCGCGCTAATGATAGGCAGGGAAGTCACAAGCAATCGCAAGCAGGAAAACAGTCCACTGCAGAATCCTCTACTGTCTATACACGAACTGAAAACGGAACATTTCCCGGATCCCGTGAGCTTGGTCGTTCGTGAAAAGGAGGTTCTCGGTATCACAGGTCTGGTAGGATCAGGCAAGACGGAAGTTGCTCGTGCACTGTTTGGCGTAGACCGTGTCAGCTCTGGGACAATCAGCGTGGACGGCCGCAAGGTAGATATGAGGAGTCCCCGGAGCGTCGTGCACTCCGGTATAGGTTATCTTCCGGAGGATCGCGACAGCCAGGGATTATGTCTCAACCTCGCAGTTCGCGAAAACCTGACATTGGCGTTGTTAGCTAAACAGAAACACATGTTTTTTGATCGCGACTCTGAAAAGAAGGTTGCCAATGGAGCGATGCAATCTTTGCGCATACGAGCGCGAAATGTTTTACAACAAGTCAAATATTTAAGCGGTGGCAACAAGCAAAAGGTAGTTTTGGGAAAGTGGCTGGAAGCGGGCTGTAGGATCTTGATTTTGGACGAGCCCACGATGGGAATTGATATAGGAGCGCGGAACGAAATCTATCAGCTTATCCACCAGTTTACACAAAGCTCAAAGCGCGCCGTCATTTTTATATCAAGCGATGTTGATGAAATTCTCGAAGTTTCTGATCGAATCCTGGTCATGTCGAACTATCATTTCGTTGGCGAGCTTGATCCGAGAAAGACTTCTAAACAGGAAATTATCGGGATGTGTATGTCATCTGCCGCGAATGAGAGGTTCAGGCTAGGGCAGGCCAGTTAATTGGAAAAGACAGGGGCGCCTTTGGGCGAACGGCATTGTGTCCTGGCCGGGAATTGGGAACTTTCTCTGCTTATGTCATTCCCCACATCGGAGAGTCTCATAAAAGTTCGTGGAGTTTTGAACAACCAGGCAGTCTCCATGTTGCTGATCTTATTCGCAATGTGGGTCGTCTTAGCGTTGCTATCTCCGTATTTCTTTACCGTCGGCAACATTTCAGAGATCACGCTTCAGACCGCGGTAATTGGGATTATTGCGGCAGGTCAAACTTTGATTATCATTTCTGGCGGAATCGACCTTTCGGTAGGCTCAATCTTTGCCTGTTCGGGAGTGGTTGGAGGACTATTATTTCAAGGCACTTCGAATCTCTTTGCTGCTTTGATAGCCACGTTAGTCTTCGGTGGCTTGTTAGGAGCGGTGAACGGCTTTTTCATTACGCGTCTCCGGGTGCCCCCGTTTATCGCAACCCTCGGAATGCTCGGAATGGCACGAGGGTTGGCTCTCATCTTTTCCCGGGGTATCCCGATCTTCGGTTTGAGTCCCGAGTACCTGTGGATCGGACAAGGTAAAATTTTCGAAGTAATCCCAGTTCCGACCATAATTCTTCTGCTTGTGTACGCCATTGTCTTTGGCATTTCGAGGTACACGCGTTTGGGCCGTTTCGTATATGCCATTGGGAGTAATGCTGAAGCCGCGCTCTTATCAGGAATTAACATAAAATGGGTTATTCTAGCGATCTATGCCGGGTGCGGTCTGTTATGTGGCCTCTCGTCAATCATTGAAGCAGCCCGCCTGGGCACTATTCAGCCTGCAGGAGGGAGTGGTTACGAGCTTTTGGCTATCGGCGCAGTTGTGATTGGTGGAACGAGTCTTTTTGGAGGGGAGGGAACTGTGATCGCGACGTTGATTGGAGCCATTATCGAGACAACTATCCGGAATGGATTGAACATCTTAGGTGTAAATGCATTTTGGCAATATGTTGTGAATGGGGCGGTGATAATCGCCGCCGTATCAGTCGACCAGTGGAAAAGACAGGCCTGAGTTTCCGCCAGCTACGCTGCGCTGAACCCCCCTGGAACACGGTTCGTAACACTTGATCTATTCCAGGCCGGAAAAAAGACTTTTAGGGAGAACCGAGCAATAGTACGTTGAGAACCAACGATTTCCCCCATCATGAAGGCCATAAAATTTCTATCGATCTGTTTACTCTTGACTCTTAGTTTTGGTACCGGCGCTCGGGCACAAAACAAAGATCAGGGTACAATCGTCTTTATTCCGAAATCAACGTCTGCAACTTTTTATCTTTTTCTCGTAAAAGGAGCAAAAGATCGAGCGAAAGAGTTAGGTTACACAATCGATTATCAAGGCCCGGCTACCGAAAGTGAAGTCGCGAGCCAGGTAGATCTGGTGCGCAATATTGCAAGATCAAAACCGGCTGGTATTCTCTTGGCAGCGCTCGATTCAAAGGGCCTGATTCCTCCGGTCCAAGACGCTATTAAAGATGGTGTTCCGGTTGTGATGGTGGATTCCGGGATTGATAGCAATCTTCCGGCGGCGAGCGTAACAACTAACAATTATGATGGCGGCTATAAAGCCGGCGTCGAAATGGCAAAGCTGTTGGGAGAAAAAGGGTTAGTCGGTAATCTCGGTATCCAGGCAGGATCAGTGAGCGCACAACGCAGCATCGGGTTTAATGATGCGATAGCAAAATATCCTAATATGAAGGTTCTTCCAATCCAATGGACAAACGCCGATGCGGCCGCTTCGATGAACATTGCGAGTGATCTTCTCAATGGGAATCCTAACATTGCGGGCTTTTTCTCTGCATGCGCGCCGACCGCAGTTGGAGTCGCCCAGGCCGTTAAGGCAAAAGGTTTGGATAAAAAGCTAAAGATTGTCACCTTTGATCCTAGCCCGGAAGTTCTGCCGCTTTTTGAAACCGGAGTAATCCAGTGTATCATTGCGCAGGATCCATACCAAATGGGCTACCAAGGCGTGGGTTATATCGATGACGCGCGTAAGAATAAAGCAATTCCGAATAGGAAAGTCGAGTTGCCGCCAGTCGTGATCACGCCGGAAAATTATAATAGTGCAGAAGTAAAGAAACTTTTGCAGACTCCAGACAAGTTTTAGGTAAAGGCCGGGAAGCCACAAGGCGACCCATAAGTCTCATGAGCCCCATGGGGTTTGTGAGAACATTTCTTGGACTTTAGTCGCTACGGCTTGCGCTAGTCCCTCGTGCTCTTTTTCACCCAAATGTAAGCCGTCGCCGGTACCGATGGTAACACATGACCCTGCATCCAAAAACTGCGCACCGCCCAATTTCGCGATACTTTCATACAGCGGTCCTAACTGTCTCGATTTCTCTACGGCTCCTTTGAACATGGGCCCGAATTCTCGGCCATTTTGAATACATGGGTTTAATGGAGCAGGGCAAACGAGGAGTGTTTTCGGACTGCTATAAGGTGTGCCAATTCCACCACCGATGGTATTCGCAATGTCGATCAGTCGTCCTGCGCCCAGTGCAATGCGCAACGGTGTACGGTTGTAGGCCGCTTTTAAATCGTTGGCGCCAAGTGCGATAATTAAAAGATCGACTGGATGATGAGAACTCAGAGCTGCAGGCAGATATTCACTTCCATTGAGCCCGGCGCCCGGCAGTTGCGGATCAGTGATGTCTGTTGTTCTACCATTTAAGGCCTCTTCAATCACCTCGCAACGGTCGCCTAGGATTAACTTGAGCCGTCCGGGCCACCGTTTATCAAAAGGATATCTTTCGCTGGGAGGAGCGGGATTAGGGATAAAGCCCCACGAATTCGAATCTCCGAAGACAACAACTCGGTATGACATTTTAGGCTGGGCGATAGCAAGTGCCAGCTCGAATTTTTGCAAGCAAAAAACTAAGGAGCTAACCCCTTTTTCGACGTAGACCGTCAAAATAAACGATCACGATGATTAGGACTCCGGTGATGACTTGCTGCCAAAAGCTGTTTACATTCAGCAGATTAGCGCCATTGTTGATGGTTGTTAAAATAAACGAACCAAGGAGAGGTCCGTGAACAGAGCCGATTGCTCCGAACAAGCTGGTCCCGCCGATAACGGACGAAGCGATCGCTTGGAGTTCCCATCCTTCAGCCTGCGTTGCGTTGCCAATACCTATCCGGGCAGCGAGCAGGATCCCAACGAAAGCTGCACACATAGCAGATAGGATATATGCGATGTAGATTATCGCTGTCGTGTTAACGCCAGAAAGGCGTGCCGCTTCCCTATTAGAACCAATCGCAAAAAGATAACGGCCGTACTTGCTATGGTGTAGGAAGAAATAAGCAGGAACCGCTACGACCAGAACCATCCAAAACAGGTTAGGAACACCAAGAAAATCGCCTACCGAAAAGCTCGTGAATTTATCGTTGGTAATAGAAATGGTTGCTCCGTTTGTAATTAGTAGCCCGATCCCACGAAATGCGGTCAGAGTTGCCAGCGTCATAATGAAAGGCGGGAGGCCAAGCTTAGTGATGCCAAAGCCATGAAAGACGCCAATAACAAAACCGAATAACAATGTGAGGGCGACAGATTGCCAAATCGAGAACCCGTTGGTCAATAGCCAGGATATAATGACACTGGTAAAACCGACGACCGCGCCAACTGACAAATCAATTCCGGCCGTGATGATAACAAACGTTTCGCCTATTGCCAAAATGGCAATCATCGAGCCTTGACGCAGGAGATTAGTTATATTGTTGTAAGTCCAGAAGCTTCTCGTACTAAAAGCGAGAACTATCCATAAC
>JAFAXJ010000012.1 GCA_019241095.1 Verrucomicrobiota bacterium
GCCAGTTTGATTTGGATGTCTTTCCCTAACAAGACCCTCATGAACTCGACAGTCTCTTTAGGTGCATCTTGTGCAAACAGCCAACCGTCCAAACTTGCAAAAAGGTCGTTGGCTTTGCCTTTTCCGCCTTTTACTTCTGGAAAGAAAGCTTGGAGGGGCCAGTCTTTCCAGGTAAGTGAAAGGAAAATATGACCCAGAGAGGAAAGCATGAAGAGTACCCGGTTCAGAATCCCTTGTTCGTACCAAATCGCTATCACTTGCGTGCTGGCCTTGGTAATAGTCTCCGAAGACGCGAATGGCCAGACTTGGAATGGTGGGAGCGGAAATTGGGGTAACCCTTCCAATTGGACGCCTTCAACCGTGCCAAATAGTTCTGCCGCAATATCCACGTTCAACGCAGTCACTGGGAGTAGTCCTCTAGTAAGCTTAACTGGCGGACCATTTACGATTAGCGTGCTGAACCTCAACAACGAGGTGAATGGAGGGTTTACCTTTAGCGCAGGCATCGTGCAACTAAACAGTTCAGACCAGTTCACTTCCGGGGTAATCAATATACAAAGCCATAATCCCGCGCCAGATCTGGATGCCAGCGCCCGGCTGGTTCTGGTAGGAGCACCGGGTCTTCAGCCGGTTTTCATTAATACCATGTTTGCCGACAGCACCCTAACCATCGCCGGAACAGTGACGGACAATGGCAGAGGTCTTTCGGTAAAGGTCGCGGGTCCAGGGACAGTCATTTTTACCGGGATTGGCTCCGGCTTGACAATTAATGGCGCCTTTACCATTGGTAGTATTGCCTCAGACCCGAGCATCCCGGACGGCCAGGTGATCATTCAGAACGGCGCCAGGCTATCGAGTTCTTTCGGCTCGATTACCAATGCAACATTGAGGGTGACTGGTGCGGGTTCAACATGGACGAACAATAGTGATCTCAATATCGGCGCTGAATCTTTGTCGTTTGGATCCCGATCGGGCACTCTAACAATCCAGAATGGAGGCAATGTTTCGAATGTGAACGGCGCAATTATCGACGGTGCCGTAGCGGTGACCGGCCCTGGCTCAGTTTGGACGAACAGCGGGACGCTGTCAGTCGGAGAGAATGCCGACTTTTTCTCTTTCTCCAACACGAGTATGTTAGAGATTACGAACGGCGCTACAGTCAATGCGGCAGCGACTACGGTCTTCCAAACCGGTACGCTGGAAATCGGTGGCAACTTCACGCTGAACAGTCCGCTAACGATTGCAGGAGGCACCGTTCGGGCGGTTGCCGACACGATTTTTCCGAATACGGCTAAGCTCGATACCGGCGGCGCGATCTTTGATCCCAACGGATTTAGCCTAACCCTTTCAGGCAGCCTTTCCGGCCCGGGCGGAATCACGAAGATCAGTCCCGGAACACTGATTTTAACCGGCAATAATTCATTTTTCGGTGGTACTGTGATTGAAGCCGGCACTTTGGTTGCGGGCACACCCGCTCTCACTCAAGAAGTATCCCAGGCGCTCGGCAATGGCGATGTCTTCCTGATGGGTGGAACTCTGCGAACGCCAAACCTGGATCCGCTGACCATCAATATCACTCGCAATTATACGCAAGCGGCAGGCGGAACCCTTGCGCTTGGCGTAGCCGGCCTGAATGGAAGGGATTATGATCATATCCAGGTTGGAGGCAACGCAAGTTTAAATGGGACTTTGGCCTTGAGTTCTCTTGATAACTTCCGCCCTGCAAGAGGATACGCCTTTGAGGTCGTTTATACCCAGGGCACCCGTAACGGCGAGTTTGCCCAAATAAATGATTCGTTTAATAACAATCCCAACCTGCAACGCATTGATCTCTACGCGCCAAACGGGGTTGTGCTAGTCTATTTGGCTGGCCCGCAGCGAACAACACCGCTGGAAGAAATGATCTCCACTCCACTTCCCCCCGTAAACCCCGACAAACCTTTATCTGCCAACTTCCTGCTCGCCGCTCTCAATCCGACTGCCGAACAGCTGACCTCCATGTTTGAGATCTCGTTTTCGGGAACCAACACCCAGAGGTTTAACCTGGACGACCGCATGGAGCAAATCCAAGAGGGCTCAACCGGCTTCGTGTCCCCTCTTCTCCCAGCTTCAATGCCGGCGACGGCCGACAAAGAGCTCGGGAAACAAGAGGTGGTCCCTCCAGTGTTTACGCCTGGCCCGACGAACCGCTGGGGTGTGTGGGTCAATGGCTGGGGCGACTTTGTCTCAGTCAATGGCGATAACTTTGCCAAAGGGTATGATTTCACTACGGGAGGAGTGTCCGTCGGCATCGACTATCGGATAATGAACCACCTGGCGATTGGAGTTTTCGGAACTTACGCCCATACCTGGACCGATCTGAATCCAGGGGATGTCGACGTTAACACCGGACGCGGAGGCTTATACGCCACCTACTGGAATCAGGGTTTCTACGTCAACGGGAGCGTGTTCGCCGGCTACAATTCTTATGATACCGGGCGGCAGGCGTTGACCGGGGGGCTTGCGAGCGGGAGCACGAGTGGCTATGAAGTCAGCACGTTTTTGGAAACCGGGTATGAGTTCCGTTTCGGAAATTTCAATTTCAGCCCAGTTGGCGCGGTCCAATACACCAACGCGCATATCGATGGATTTGCGGAAAAGGGTTCATTCTCTCCGCTGGAAATTCATTCAGATTCAGAAGAGTCCTGGAGAACGGATCTGGGGGTTCGGGCTTCTTACACCTGGCATTTCGGAAACATCTTGGTCTTTCCAACGCTCCGAACTGTTTGGGAGCATGAGTACAAATACTCAGCCCTGCCGATCACCTTTAGCACAACGGATTTTCAGGATGCTAGCGCAACAACCTTTGGCCCCGGCGAAGGCCAGGACAGTGCAATCATCAATGCCGGCGCCGCGATTCAATGGACGGACCGAATTGCGACATATCTCGGCTATCAGGGCCAGCTTGGCCGGGGTAATTACAACGCGAACGGGGTGACCGGTACCATTAGCTTCTGTTTTTAAGGCCAGATCGATCCGGAAGCACGCTCCTTCACCTCAAATCCGCGCGGACGACATTACAGTCTTGGCGTCTGATCTTTGGCCTTCCTCAGAATGATACGGCACCAGCAAGGGAGCCAGGAAGCTGTTACAGGCAACAATCGAAAATGAAGTGATCGACTACATCCAATTCCACAAGGATCGAGTGGACGGGTGGACGAGAACGGGCAACGGTTCAACGGTTTGTAGTACGCAATGGCCATCTGCCGGAGCGGGAGGTGATCAGTTGGAGCGGGTCCGATTCCAGTTCGACAGCCACGGTGCGGCACCGGGACCAGGGGCGCTTTTCTAGTGGGATTCTGCCCAAGTATAGTTGGAGTTGGATTGCTAGTCCATTTTTGCAAATAGGAGCGTTTAGACACTAGGCGGCGTAATAGACCAGGTGCCGCACACCTTTGAGGAAATTGCGATATCGATATTTGCTGATTCCAGTCTGATGGGGCAATGCCGCTATCGCATCACCTAAGCCTTGATTCCAAAAGTCACTCCGAGGATTCGTCTATAATCTGCTTGCTCTAGTGACTCGATTGAAATCTTCAGGTCGATTTTTTTGTTATTTTTTTCGCCACTTCTAAGGCTCTAGCACGGAAATTAGCCCAGCCCTGCAGGGGCGCTTCTCGGATAACATTTTCAGCGACATTTTTTATCGGCCCTAGCCCGAGCACTTCTCGAAGCGCATCCAAGGAGATTTTCTTAGTAGCGGTATTACACGATTTTTAATTTTTGGCCCAACCGTACAGCCTGATTGAGTAACGGTTTGTTAGACTAAGATTCGCCGGCTTTGAGCTACGTACTCCAGTGATCGCCGCCTTCGAACTTTCCGTCTTCAATTCCGCGTCTCCTAAAAGGTGCAGCATTCGCACTCAAGGCGACGCAGCCCTCTCTTCGGCAGGCGGGCTGATTGGGTGCACTTGGTGTGGCAATCTGTGGGTTTCGGTGCATCTTGAACAAACAGGGGGACCTGGCGCGATGCCCTACAGACTGGCGTCAATCCGGGATCTCGTTAGTGGAAAAACATCGCACCAGGATCTGATCGCCAATCCGAAACGGGGCAATCCCGGCTCCGCTGATCGTCAACCGGTGCAAACCCGCTGCAGGATGAAGCAATGGCTCTGCGTAAAGGCGACCTCCGAGGTTGTCCAGATCAAGCTCAACTTGATCGATGCCATCTTCATCGCCTGGGATAACCACCTCCGCATAAGCGTGAAAGCGATCCTTTTCCTGCTCTATATCCTTTATTGTAGCGTCGAGGGAGAGCATAAGGTGCAACTAAGCCCCAGACGCCGCGCTTGGGCAAGCAACTTTGAATCCCTATGCTGACTAGGCGCAGGTCAAAGAAGGGACAAAATCGCATGGTGAATGGGTTGCTTTATAAAGCCCGCACCAGCTCGTTGTGGACCGATCAGCTAAAGGGAAAAAGCCCTTAATAGATTTGGCCGCCCTAGCCTCCCCCCAAAAACAGTTCAGATTGGTCCAGCTTATATTGCTTAAGTGCAGTATTCAGCACAGCACGCTCCGCTTCCGAGAGCATAAAATAACTTTTCTGAACGGACGTTGGGTAAGAAGCGACCGAGATCTTTGTCTGAAGCTGCGTTTGGCTTTCGGCGGGATCTTTTGCTTTTTTCCCCACTCGGTGTTTCCTCTTAACAGTCATTAACGCCAGAATAAATATAGGACACACTATACCCGCAAAGTCCCTCACTCTATCTTACACCTGACAAATGCTACGTTATTGCAGCCTGGACTTTGACTGTAGCGGCTACTAAATGGATCCAGTGGACGCTACGAACTCATCGAGGAGGTGACCTTTCAACGCCATCGCTTTTACGGCGCACTTAAGTCCTTGCATCGACCCAAGGCTCCCAAACCGGGAGCGGTGGCAGCCAGAACCAGCCACCTATGGCCTCACCAATAATTGCTGCTTTTCCGTTGGCGGCGAAGGCTGCAGACAAGAGGCAAATGAGACTTGCCCGCAATTCATGATCGGTCTCAGAAACGCAAGCGGTTCCAGACTTTGTCGGGTAAATCAAGATAAGTGGCAAGTAGCGTCTCTAAGCCTTCCCGGCATCACGATTCGTTCGTAGAGCCAATCGAATCGCCGTCCTCGCTTCAGCTTCGGCGCGGATAGTAACTCGATTTCAGGTGTTAACACGCCAAGAAAAGCATTCGGAAAGGCTTCCACGAGTGGACCGTCACGTCTTACTGTACCATTGTTCAATAACGCGGAGCACGCAAGACTGGAACTGAACTGGCTGAAGGACTCCGCTGACGCGCGTCTTAGCTTTAGTCCTAGGCCCAATGACTAAGCCCAGGCTTGCAACGATTGTGGAACGGAGAGCGACTGAACACTGATTCGCAATGGCGGTGAATCAACTCATTTGTACCTTGCGGAAGCAGCGGCCCATCAAGGGCAATGATGGAAGGTCTACAGCCATGAGGAATCTGGGTCTCTCTGCTGTTCCATGGGGTTCCCGCGCGTCTAAGATAGAGTTCATCTCCCTCGAGGCACGCGATTCCAGTCGTCGGGCGATTGGTCGAAAATCCGATGTCTACGCCCATGAGCTGCATAACTCTGATTAAGCTCTGGCACAACTACGCCCGATTGTATACAGATTCTGCGCGTATCAATCGGTTGTCGACTTCTCATTTGCGCGGGTTATCCCAGTTTAGGTCAAAACCGTACTGCCGGGACTGAAACGCTAAGCCAAGCCTGGTCACGATTCGTTGCGAAATTAGTTATTACGAAGCGGCCTCAGAGTCTCCTTTTAAAAGCGTGACGCCAACTCAAGTGGGGTGGAATCTGGGGCTCGCCAGAAAGTTTTTGAGGCTGACTTACACGCAGCATGTACATGAGGAATCGAGTTATCTAGAATCCCAGGATTCGCACTGCATGATACTTGCGGCTTGACCCCTCGTGTAAAAATTCGAACTTTTGAGCTAAGTGACTAAACTCTCGAGCGATCGGAAGTGGGCATCTAAAGTTATGCGCTGGGCCTACTTGGCAAACATCAAAATGGGTTAAGGAGTAACATTCGCCATCGCGTTCAATCGAGATAATGCCAAGCGGTATCACGATCTTGAACGCCGGCCATCGCCAACTGATATCGTCGGTCGTCAGATCCCCAAGGACTCAGTGCGCAAAAGCGCTTCAGCCAGTTCCCGCTCTAAAAACAGTGTAGGACGCTTATAATCGAAAGCCGCAATCGTCGTACTCAACACGCAATAGGCGACTTGATCGCGCCGGTCCAGCTTACCCGAAGCAAAGCTCATGCAGCGCTCAAAATCCATATAGTTCTGGAAATCCAAATTGCAGTAATCGGGCTGCCGATATTGCGGCACGAGAAACTTGGGTCCAAAAAACAGCTGATTTGTAAGCGGAGCCTCTTTGCCGATTAGCTTCTGAATTTTCGGAATCATTTTTACGCCAGAATAAAAATGATGACTGTACCCAATAACCTTTGAAGGTTTGAGCTAGAAAGTGATGGCTGCAACTATCATTGCCTTTAGGGCTCGGGTTCTCGAGGGATTGACTATATAAATGTAAACAAGATGAAGCTCCCCACCCCACCCATCATGCCGATGAGTACTCGTGCGGTCAGGACTTTCCCGATTGGTGAAGGATGGATTTACGAACCGAAATGGGATGGATTTCGCTGCCTCATTTTCCGAAATGGCGAGGGCATGTACTTGCAATCACGCAGCGGCAAAGATCTCACCTCACGATTTCCTGAAATCGTTGCTGCAATCCTGGGATTCGATAACGAGCTTTGTTCTCGATGGCGAGTTAGCAATTCCGACTGACTCGGGTTTTTCCTTCGATGCGCTCGTTACGCGCTTGCGTGTAAGGCCTAAACGCCTGGTGCAAGACGTCACAAAATCTCCCGCAATCTTTATCGCTTACGATATGCTTGGCAACGCTCAAGAGAGCTTAATGGAATCACCGTGCACTCGAACACGTGCAGCTCTTAGGAAATTATTCGATAGCTCAGAGCTTCAAAGTTCCCCACTCTACTTGTCGGCGAGTACGGACTATTTACATCAGGTTGAACAATGGGTAGGTCATATTAACAGGCATTTGGACGGCATTGTTGCTAAATGCGCTGACGCCCCATATCGCCCTGGAGACAAGCAAACTAATCTAAAGCTCAAAAACTATCACAGCGTCGATTGTGTCATTGGAGGATACCGTGACCATGAGATAGGAAGCGCTCACAATGAAATTTTATTGGGCCTTTTCGACTCGAAGTCTCAGCTGCAGTACGTCGGCTCAGCCGAAATAGATTTACGCCAGAAAAAACAAGTTGGTAAACTTGAGCTAGTAAAAGCAACGCCTTTCCATGGCCGCCAACCAGGCGAGAAATCACATTTTAATAGTTTTCCGGCTGGGCCGTGGCAGCCGGTAGTTCCCGAAGTGGTAGTCGAGGCAAGTTACGATCATTTCAGCGACGGCCGTTTTCGGCATGGGTGCACTTTCTTACGCATGCGGCCTGATAAATCGCCGCTAGACTGCCCGCTCGAACAGCTATCGGGTTCGAACGAGTTAGCGCCTATTCTTAAATCGCTTGTGTGTTGAGCAGTCGACCTATTCCAGTAAAATCTTCTTGGTATCCAGTCGGATCATTCGATCCTTTCTTAAAACCGGACTCACCTCTCAAAATGTTGAAACGCGCTACAAATCTTTGTAGTCAAGAAAGCCACTTGAAAATTCCTGACAGGTTCTGGAAGGTAGAATATAACATCGACCATTACCCTGGATCGCCTGAAACAGATGGCCTGAAAGGAGGGGCGAATTGTCAGCAGTTTGCCTATGAAATTCTGCGTCATTTTGGCCGATATGTCTCTGATTTGCGGTCCAGCGATTTGTGGGAAGATTCAGTGGACCCCTACCATGTAACCGCTTTAAAACCGCTAGACCTTCTCCTGTTTCACAGCAGAGAAAATCCCTGGGCGCTCACGTCGCAGTTTATATCAGCATGGGAAAGGCCATACACTTGTCGCGTAAACTTGGAGTGCCAGCGATCTGGACGGTGCAGCAATTTTTAGAGAAACCGGAGTATCGGATTTATATCGGAGCGAAGAGAACTAGGACCGAGCGGATGACGATACCGGTCTATCCCAAGTAAACGATTTTGTCAGCAGCGTCTCGCACCGCCACGGCATTACCAGGATTGGTTAAGGTGAAAGTCGACGGTACGCCTTGATTCCAATGCATATAAAGAGTGTTTCGCTTCATGGTTTGATGCGGTTTACGCCAAGGAAAGATATTGGCGGCGAGTGTTTTTATGTCTGGCCCGAAAGGAGTATTGTATGATTTTGCGGGAAGGTTCATTCTCCATTAGAACTTTATTACTCTGAGGTTTGCACGTCCATGGCAAACATCTTCATATCATACCGACGTGACGATGCTGAAGGCTTTGCTGGCCGCATCTATGATCAGTTGAGTGCACACTTCAGTCCCGATAAGGTATTCATGGACACAGATACCATCACGATCGGCGATTCATTCCCTGAAACAATTCAGCGCCAGTTGCAACGGTGCGATGCGCTAATA
>JAFAXJ010000300.1 GCA_019241095.1 Verrucomicrobiota bacterium
AAAAACCGATCGCTCCATTGATAATGGCCAGCATTGATGTGAGTGGCAGAATGGTCCGCGCTGCCCACCGGAACGGAATTGCGGCTGCAGCAGATCCCATCAAGAACGGCGCGAGGACAATTGGTGTCCATTGAACTTTGTAACGAAACCGATTTTTGTAATGAGAGTAAAGCGCCTCGAAGGCGCTTAAAAAGGTGCTCAGAATGGTGATGACTGCTAGATGTTTTTGATAACGCCCGAAACTAAGTCCCGGCGTAATGCCGACCGCACGGTCAACAAACGGCACTCTTCCCGAAACTCTCCGATGCTTTGACCGGGTCTCTTCGGGCTGCAGGAATGAAGCAACCAGCCCGAGGTATGCGCTGACAGCAAAAAGCAAAGGAGCAGTGATGGGCGGCCCCATAATGATGTTTGTTATTGGCAAACGCCAACCCCCCGGCTTGCGTTGTATACCTCTGATGTGAAAACCGAACCCAATCACTCCATCAACAATTGTGACTAACGAAACGATCCTGAGAAAAGTTTTTGCTAACTTGTTGCTAACCGCTCCTGCTATACCCGCTACGGTTAAAGCAAAGCCAAGAATAACAGGCGTATACATAATACGCTGACCATAACTCCCCTTGTAGTGTTCCCAAGTGACTTCAACGCCCGCAAGAACGCTTGAAAGTCCGGCGACGAGCGACAGCGTGCGTTGGAAACGACCTTGCTGAACCAAACGGTCTGCCAGTTTAGCCTGGCTTATACCCAAACGAAAAATATGTTTTTGTGTCATCCAACTCCCTATTCGGCAATTTGAGGCCAGCGCTGCCTCCAGCAGGTGCACCCCACGAGCGACCTGGCTTTGCGGGTCAGCCCGGAGCTCTGATCCTACCTATGCGAATACCTGTTATAAAATCCCTGGTGGTGACGCGCCTTCCCCGGATGCGACTGCCATCGAAGGATTCCGGCCAAATTGACTGAAATATGCGATCACGGGATCGCCTCACTTAAACTCCCACTGAATTCCGCCAGCGTGTAACGGCAGAGAGCACAGTCTTAGTGGGGCAAAACCTCCGCCAATACATCCTTGACAGTATCCCGGACGATCGCCGGCGCCGAGGGTTCCTTTGGCACAGAGCTCAGAAAATTCTTCGCCTCTTTGAAAGTTATGTGCGGAGGTAGTGTCGCTACTTCAGGGTCGGTCACCATCTCCAGAACCACTGGACGGGAAGCGGCAAAAGCCTTGTCCCAAGCGGGTCCGATCTCGTCCGGATCTTCTACCTTGATACCAACAATGCCGAGATCTTCCGCATATTTCGCAAACGGAAATGCAGGAACTTGTTGTGATGCGTTAAATTTCGGATCACCGGTCATCACTCGCTGTTCCCAAGTCACCTGGTTTAAGTCTCGGTTGGCTAAAACCATTACTACTAGTCGAGGATCTTTCCATTGTGGCCAGTATTCAGCGATACTGATTAATTCGTTAATCCCGTTCATTAACATTGCCCCATCTCCTACACAGGCAATAACAACGCGTTCAGGGAATGCAAATTTGGCTCCAATTGCATAAGGAACACCAGGCCCCATGGTGGCAAGCGTTCCTGACAAGGATGCCATCATACCGCGACGCAATTTTAGATCGCGAGCAAACCAGTTCGCGCTGGAACCAGAGTCAGCGCACAGAATGCAATTGTCTGGAAGCCTGGGTGACAATTCCCAAAAAACCCTTTGGGGGTTGATCGGCTTAGTACCTTGCATCGCTCTTGCTTCCATCAGGTTCCACCAATCTTTGATCTCTTTCTCTAGCTTCTCACGCCAATGTTTATCGGTCTTTCTTTCCAGAAGAGGGATCAAGGCCCGGATTGTTTCTGCGCTGTCACCTGTCAGGTTTACTTCCATTGGATAACGCATGCTCAGCATTTTAGAGTCGATATCGATCTGGACGCCTCTGGCGCTTCCCGGTTTGGGCAAAAATTCAGAGTACGGAAAGCTAGAGCCGATCATCAGCAAAGTGTCGCATTCCTGCATCATATCCCAGCTCGGCTTGGTACCGAGTAAGCCGATAGATCCGCAGCAGAATGGCAAGTCATCCGGAATGACAGCTCGACCCAGCAAAGCTTTTGAAACGCCAGCGCCCAAAAACTCCGCTACTTGGATCACCTCATCTGTGGCGCGCAAAGCGCCGGCGCCAGCAAGAATCGCCACCTTTTTGCCGCTGTTCAGTACGTCCGCTGCACGCCGCAGCTCGGATTCGTTCGGAACAATTCTAGGAGAAGTTAGACCTATGCCCGTATGCACCGATCCATGTACCATAGGTGGTTCGACTACCGCGTCTGCTTCCTGGACATCGGTCGGAACGATTACGCAGGTCACAGTCCGCTCTGACGCTGCAATTCGTATTGCGCGATCAATCAGCTGGCGGATTTGAACCGGAGATGAAGCCATGTGCACATATTCATGTGCGACATCCTTGAAAAGTGTAATGAGATCCACTTCCTGCTGATAGTGGCCGCCGAGCGCCATTCTCGGCTGTTGCCCAACAATTGCGACAACTGGTTGGTGATCCAGCTTCGCGTCGTATAAACCGTTAAGGAGATGAATGGCGCCCGGTCCAGAGGTTGCCAGACATACGCCGACTTCACCGGTAAATTTCGCATGCGCGCACGCCATAAAGGCTGCCATCTCTTCATGGCGCACCTGGACAAACTCGAAAAGCTCCTTGTTACGCTCCAAAGCGCCTAGCATTCCATTAATACCATCACCGGGATAACCATAGATGCGTTTG